>DASWRS010000243.1:0-28125 GCA_036403075.1 Kofleriaceae bacterium | reverse complement strand
TTCGCGCCGTCCGGTCCCGATCGCTCGCCGGCCTTCGCCGCGCTGGCGGCCCGGGGCTCGCCCGGCCGGCTCGCCGGATCGGTCGAAACGCCCGGAGGATTCGTCGGGGCAGCGCTGCGTGGCGGCGCGGCGCGGCTCGGGACAGCGTCCGGGCCAGCGCCGGGCGCGTCGCGCGGCGGGGTCCGCGCCAGCGAGATCGCGACGCCGATCGCGGCGGCGGCGACCACGACCGCGGCGATCGCGACGGCGATCGCGATCGGCACGCGGCGACGCGGGCGCGTCACCGCCATGGTCTCGCTGACCGCCGAGCGTGGCCCGGAGCGCCGGCCCACGGCAGGGACCGCGACCACCGCACCCGAGCCGCTCGGCCGTGCCGGCGGCGGCACCGGCTCGGGCAACAGGATCGCCGGAGCGGAGCCCACCGGCGCTGCGCCCAGCGGAGCCGCGCCCACCAGCGTGGGGCCCAGGTCGACGGCGCCGGTCTGGGCGCTGCGCGGCACCCGCACCGAGCCCGACGCGTCCGCCGCCACGACGCTCATCGACCCCGAGCCGCCGCTCGGCGCCACGCGCATCGCGCCCGAAACGCCGGTCTGCGACGGGTTCCACTCGAGCACCTGGCTGCGCCGCAGCGTGCGCGACATGCGCTCGACCAGGACCTGCGCCTGGTGCGGGTCCTGGGAGAACGGCACCAGATCGCGCGCGAGATCGGCCATCGATGCGTAGCGCTGCTCGGGCGACTTCTCGAGGCAGCGCAGCACGACCTGCTGGAGCGCGAGCGGCGTGGCCGTCATCGTGTCCGGCGCATCGACCGCGACCTTGACGCACATCTCGGAGAAGCTCTCGGCCTCGAACGGCCGGTGACCCTCGAGCATTTCATACAGCACGGTGCCGAGCGACCAGATGTCGGTGCGCGCGTCGACCATGCGGGCCGAGCGCATCTGCTCGGGAGACATGTACGCCGGCGTGCCGAGCAGCGACTGGGTCTGGGTCAGGCGCATCGCGTTGCCGGTCAGCGCCTTGGAGATCCCGAAGTCGAGCACCTTGATCAGCGCGCTGCCGTCGGGCCGCCAGGTCACGAACAGGTTGGTCGGCTTGACGTCGCGGTGCACGATGCCGAGCGAGTGGGCCTCGGCGAGCGCCTCGCACGCCTGCAGCGTGAGCTCGACGGCCCAGGGCAGGCCGAGGCTGCCGCGCTCGTCGAGCAGCTCGCCGAGGTCATGGCCCTCGAGGTACTCCATGACCATGTACGGGACGTTGGCGCGCGATCGGCCGACGTCGGTGACCCGCGCGACGAACTCGCTCTTGAGCTTGACCGCGGCCTGGGCCTCGCGCATGAAGCGCTCGACCGCATCGGCGTCGTCGAGCACGTCGCGCCGCAGCATCTTGATCGCGACCCGCTCGTTGAGCCCCAGGTGCGTGCACAACGCGACGATCCCCATGCCGCCGTGGCCCAGGAACGCGTCGACGCGATACTTGTCGACGAAGATCTCGCCGATTCCCACACCCGCATCGATCGATCGTGGAGTGATCGCCACCGCGCATGCAGCGTAGCGTGGTCGCTCCGTGCGCTCAACCTGACTGTGCGGCGCGGCGTGCGGCAGGTCCCGGGGCCGCGCGGCAGCCCGATCAGTGCTGGATCTGGTGAATCTTCAGCATGTTGGTCTGCATCCCCGCCCCGACCGGCACCGCCATCGTGATCAGCACGTTCTCGCCCGGCAGGGCAAGGTTGCGCTCGATCATGGTCGCCTCGACCCGATCGATCAGCTCCTCGGTGGTCGCGGCGGGCGAGATCAGCACTGGCGTCACGCCCCAGATCATCGCCAGGCGGCGGAAGCTGACCTCGTTCGTGGTCAGGGCGAGGATGTTGGCGTCCGGCCGGTACTCCGAGATCAGCCGGGCCGCGCCGCCCGACTCCGAGACCGCGACGATGGTCTTGAGCCGCATCGCGCGCGCGGCGGTCATCGCGGCGTGGGCGATCGCGTTGGCCGAGACCGCGAGCTGGATCTCGGGGATCTCGACGTTGGCCCGGTAATAGGCGCTGCGCTCGATCTCCTCGATGATCCGCGCCATGGTGCGGACCGCCTCGACCGGGTACAGCCCCGAGGCGGTCTCGCCCGACAGCATCAGCGCGTCGCTGGCGTCGAGCACCGCGTTGGCGACGTCGGAGGCCTCGGCGCGGGTCGGCCGCGGCTGGGTGATCATCGACTCGAGCATCTGGGTCGCGGTGATGACGATCTTGCCGCGCTTGTTGGTCTCCTCGATGATCCGCTTCTGCCACAGCGGCACCTTCTCGGGGCCGAGCTCGACGCCGAGATCGCCGCGCGCGACCATGATCCCGTCGGAAACGTCGATGATGTCGCCGAGCCGCTCGAGCGCCTGCGGCTTCTCGATCTTGGCGATCACCGGGATCGAGACCTGATCGACGGTGAGCAGGCGCTTGGCCTCGATCACGTCCTCGGGGCGCCGCACGAACGACAGCGCGACGTAGTCGACGCCGTGGCGCAGCGCGAAGCCGATGTCGGTGCGGTCCTTCTCGGACAGGGCCGGCGCCGAGACGTCGACGCCCGGCAGGTTGATCCCTTTGTTGTTCTTGAGGATGCCTCCGGTGACCACGACGGTGTCGACGTCGTGCTCGTGGACGTGGGTCACCGCGAGGCTGAGGTAGCCATCGTCGAGCAGGATCTGGTCGCCGACCTTCACGTCGCGCGGCAGGCCCTGGTACGTGGTCGAGACCCGGCGCTCGTCGCCGACCACCTCCTCGGTGGTCAGGGTCAGCGCCGCTCCCGGCTTGAGCTCGATCTGGCCGGCCGCGAGCTTCCCGATCCGGATCTTGGGGCCCTGGAGGTCGAGCAGCGCGGCGATCGCCTTGCCGCGGCGGTCGGCCTCGGTGCGGACGATCTGCAGCATCCGTGCATGATCGTCGTGAGTTCCGTGTGAAAAGTTGAGCCGTGCGACGCTCATCCCGGATTCGATGAGCTCGCCAATGCGCTCTGGCGTCGACGAGGCTGGCCCGAGCGTGCAGACGATCTTCGCGCGTGGCATGACGCCGCGCAGTAGAGCACATCTTCACACCGCGGCCGCGGTTACGGCTTGCTGAAATCCGAACGCGTGGGCTATGACGCCGCCGATGCAGCGTCTGACCATCGTGGGGATGGCCGCCGTGCGCACGGTCGGGGCCGTGCTTGCCTTCTGGGGGGCGTCGGGGCTGGCGCTGGGGGCTTGCCTCAGGGCTGGTGCTCGGCGGCTGCACCGTCCACCGCGACCAGCCCAACCTCGTCGGCCAGGACATCCGGCTGACCGTCATCCACACCTCGGATATCCACTCGCGGCTGTTCCCGTACAACTTCGTTCCCAACACGTTCGACCAGGGCTATGGCCTCCTGACCAGCAACGCACCGTTCGGCGGGATCGCCCGGATCTCGACGCTGGTCAAGCAGATCCGCCGGTCGGCGAACCGCTCGCTCTGGCTCGACTCCGGCGACTGCTTCCAGGGCGCGCCGGTGTTCAGGAGACCCTCGACTTCGTCGCCCGGCGCTCGGCCGAGCGCGGCTGCCGCGCCCAGGCCCAGGTCGCCGGCATCACGTTCGACATGGTCTGGATCCCGACCCGGCCAACCCGACGCGGCAGCTCGGCAAGATCACCGCTACGGCGCGATCTCGTGCCTCGACGAGCACATCGAGGCCCACGACGGCCGGATCCGTGCGGTGTTCGAATGATGCGCGCCCGAGGTCTGGCGACAGCCGCGATCGGCAACCTGATCAACGTGATCACCACCGGGGTGGTCTCGGGGCTCGATCGCGCCACGCTGATGGGCCCTGTCGGGCAAGAAGCTGTCGCGCGTGGTCGGCGTGCTGCGGCCCGTGGTGGTCGGGTCGTTCCACGTCTGGATCATCTTTCCCCGGTCGCCCGCCGACCTGACGCTGCCATAGCCCTGGACAGGAGAGCTGCGTGCGAAGATCGATCCGAGCTGTCATGTTCGCGGGCCTCGCCGCCGCGGTGGTCCCGGTCGTCCCGGTCCTCGCCCGGGCGCAGCCCAGCGAGCCGCCTCCGGCGCCCGAAGCCAACGCGGAGACCCCGGCCGCGGGCCAGGGCAGCGCCGCGCGGGTCGCTCCCGGGCTGGACGAGGCCAAGATCCGCGAGCTGGTCGATCGCGAGGTCGCCCGGATCCTGACCGATCGCGCGGCCCGGGAGGCGGCCGATCGCGCGAGCAAGGAGGCGGCGGACAAGGAGGCGACCGCGACCGAGGACACCGGCGAGATCCATGGCGCGAGCGGGTTCATGGACACCCGCCTGGCGTTCACGATCACGAACGAGAACATGCTGGTCAAGCCGGGCGAGACCATCCCGAGCGCGCCGGGCTGGCGGTTCGGGACCCCGAACTCGCTCGGCGTCCTGTTCTTCGACAACTACGACACCCGGTACTCGGGGTTCGAGACCCTGTCGCACGCGACGATGTACCGCGAGTACTCGAGCGGCCACCTCCAGGCCGAGGGCGCGTTCGTCATCCGGATCAACGAGCTGACCGAGACCAACATCGGCCTGTCGGATGACGGCACCTACCTGACGCTATCGGACTGGAAGGATCCGACGCACAAGGACCCGACCCGGATCAGCCTCACCGCGTTCCCGGTGTCGGCCGACCGGTTCCGGCTCGGTTACTCCTACCGCCTGTCCTGGGGTGGGAACCCCGAGTACAAGCGTGCCCGGTCGTCGATCCCGGGGATCAAGCTCCAGTACGACGGGCCGAGGATGTATGCGTTTGTCGGCGCCAAGAGCGCGCTGGTGGTCGACCCCAAGGACGGCGAGGAGAAGGCCGCGCTGGCCGTGCTCGCCGGCGCGGGGGTCGATCCGATCCCGATGCTGCGGCTCGAGGTCAACGGTGGGTACTTCGACCGCGGCTACAACGAGCTCCAGGACGTCCAGGGGGAGAAGGTCCGGCTGTTCGGCGCGTCCGGGCAGGTGTCGATCCATCACGGCATGCCGCTCCGGTCATCGGTCGACTACCGGCTCTACAAGTTCAACGGCGAGTCGATCACCGGGTTGTTCACCCCCGAGCACTATCCGGGCGGGCTGGCCTGGCTCGCCCAGGCCGAGCTCACGGTGCTGGGCCAGACGCTGAAGGATCCCCAGTCGACCGGCGGGACGGCGCGGCAGTACGGCAAGGCGGGCGACCTGAACGTCCGCGTGAAGTACGAGCGGTTCCGCTTGCGGCTCGACCTCAGCTATCGAGATCTCGCATTCATCTTGCACTCACAGCCGAGCCTGCCGCCCTACGAGCAGTTTCCCTCCAGCTACACCACCGCGCCCGACTACTTCGCGGCGGTCGGCGCCGACCACAACTGGAACGACTGGCTCACCCTGGGGCTGATCGCCGGGGTCGAGAAGCCGGCGACGCTGACGTCGCCCAAAGGGATCGCAGGTGCGGCAACCGATGCCATGGGGACCTCGACCGCGGTGATCCGGAACAACAACATCGACACCGTGATCACGATCTTGCCGGCGGGGCAGGAGGCGGTGGCGCAGTTCGCGCTCAAGGGCTCGGCGAAGGTCGATTTCGCCAAGGTTTTCTCCGCGTTGGTCGAGCTGTTCTACAGCTACGACGGCAACCAGACCCGCTACCGGCGGGCGTGCAGCGATCCGCAGCAGTGTCCGTTTCAGTACGAGTTCGGCTCGTTCAACCAGCTCGGACTGAACGCAACCCTGCAAGCGCGGTTCTGAGTCGCGCTCCGTCGCTTTTGGCCGACGTCGCTCGTTCTTGGCTGACAATCTTGGCTGATTGTTGGCTGCCGGGGGACAGTGAGTTTTCCGGCCGGCTCGCTTGGGCCCAGAACGATCGAGGCTAGACTCCTCAAGCCCAAGCAGACACTGAAGCTTCGGTCGGACATGACGAACGCGATCGGATGCCACGGCGAATCGATCGGCGACCCGGACGACAGTTCGTTCGGTCGTCCCCTCGCCCGTTCGATCGTCCGGCCGATCGTTCGTTCGGTGACCAGCTTCCTCGCGGATCTGCTCGATCGAATCGTCCATGGAATCCGCTGCCTGGCACCCCTGGTGCTGGGCCTGGGTTGTGAGTCGACCCAGCAGGCGGCTGACGTCGCGCCGGCCGCGCACGAACCGGCGCCGGCGCCGACCCCGGACAAGCCGGTCGAGACCGGGCCGCGCCCGCTCGGCCAGTTCACCATCACGTTCTATTACGTGATCGGCGAGGACGAGATCGCGGAGCCCGCGCTGGTCGCGGCCAATGACAACCGGGCCGAGAACCGCGGCGACCACCGGAGCAGCGACGCGGCCGATCGCGCGCCGACGCTCACGGCGATCACGCCGGACCTGGTCACGCTGTACGCGGGCGGCCGCACGTGCGAGCCGATCGCGGAGGTCTCGAAGGAGTTCGCCGCCCAGCTCGCCGTGCAGGGCACCGGCAAGCTGCGCGATGGCCGCATGGTCAACATCTGGGGCGCCTGCAACTGCAGCCGCAGCCCATGCTTCCAGGTGACCCGGACGCCGTGGGGCACGGCCGGCAGTGGCAAGCCGCTGCAGCCGTTCCGGACCGTGGCGGTCGATCCGCGGGTGGTGAAGCTCGGTTCGCTGCTCTACGTGCCGCTGCTCGAGGGCCGCACGATGCCGGGCCGGTCGCCCTGGGGCGGCTACGTCCACGATGGCTGCGTGATCGCCGATGACACCGGCGGTCATATCGCGGGCCAGCGGCTCGATCTGTTCGTCGGCCGCAAGGCCTACTTCCTCGGGCTGTCCGGCAGCCAGGGCCGGCACGCCTGGGCACACCACGTGCCAGTGTTCGATGGGACCGGCATCTGCGAGCGCAAGGACCGCAAGGTCGGCCGCAAGGCCGCGTCGATCTAGGCCGGGCCGGGCGCTGCGAAGCCCGCCGCGTCAGCGCCGCAGCAGGGCGGACGCGACGATCCGGCGATCGGCGCGCTGGGCAAAGGCGACCGCGCCGCCGGCGCGCCACCGCGGATCGAGCGCGATCGTGGCGGCGGCCTTTTGCCCCGCGGCGGCGACCCGCTCCAGCCGCCGGACGACCCGGTCGCTGCCGAGCGTCTCGCCGGCGTTCTCGCCCCGGGTGACCTTGGTGGTCGTGCGGTCCTCCCACACGGCGACCCAGACCTCCGCGTCGGCCGGCGCGGCGGCGGTCACGGTCACCGTGTCGCGGGTCCAGGCGGCGGTGGCCGCGAGCACCGCGGGGCGGGCGGCGCGCTCGACCGCCTGGGTCACCGCCGAGAGGTTAGAGCCGACCACCCCGCGGGCGCCGCCGACGACCAGCTCCGGCGTGTAGACCCGGTCGTCTCCCAGGGCCCGGGCGTACTGGTGCTGGCGTTCGGTCCACGCCGGCAACGAGTACGGATCGGCCCAGCCGAGGTCGTTCCAGTAGTCGACGTGGAACGCCAGCGGCGCCACCGGGCGGTCCCCCAGCGTGCCGGCGGTCGCGAGCCGCGACAGCAGCTGGTCGGCCGGCGGGCAGCTGCTGCAGCCCTGCGACGTGAACAGCTCGAGGACGAGCGGCCCCTCGGCGGTGGCGGCGGCTCGCGGCTCGCCCTCCGCGCGGGTGCAGCCGAGCGGCAGGGCGAGCAGGACGGCAAGAAGGACCCGCATGGCAGGGCTACGTTCGGCGATCGACGCGGGTTACGCCAGCGCCGACGGGGGCGTACCCGAGCGCCGCTTGTCCGCGATAGTAGTCGTGATTCGGGTCACGACGCGCGGCGCAAGATCCCCGGGGCGATCCGCCGTGACGCGGCTTACCCGCCGTCGGGCGCGTGCTCGTCGGACCTGCGACGGTCTCACCGCGGATCCTGCGGTTTGATCGGCTGAGACACTGTACCGTCGTTTTTCTCAGAGGTACCGTTCCACAATGCGGTGGCATCTACACCTGCGCTCGGCTGAGCGAAGCGAGTTTGCGAGGACGACGTCGTGGGCGATCTGCGTGGTGGTGTGGGGTGCGGTGGCGGGGTGCAGCTTCGTCCTCGATTCCAAGACCCATCAGTGCGAAGCAGACGTGGACTGCGACGGGTTCGTCGAGAACGGCAAGGTCGCCGGTCAGCCGGTATGTCAGGAGCATGTCTGCGTCGATCTCGGCCTCGGCCCACCGGGCTGCGTGATCGTGAAGGTACCGACGAAGCAGACCGACTACCTGAACGCGTGCACCACGTCGAAGGCCGAACCGTTCGACAATTGCAGTCGCCTCGGGCTGTGCGATCCGGCGATGCCGTTACCGCCGACGACCGACCCTTCGAACCCGATGATCACCGCGCCGGTCAACCCGGTGCCGCCGCCGACGGTGGCGTGCAACGACGGCATGCCGCCGGGCAGCGTGATCTACATGTTCGGCGCCGCCGACTTCGCGCCGATGCTGCTGGCGGCGCAGAAGTCGTTGTCCAAGAACACCCCGCCGTATCGCGCGGTGTTCCAGAACAACTCGTCGTGCGGCGGCGTGAACTCGGTGTTCGATCCGACGCTCAAGCCGATGAAGGACCCGCCGATGGGCTCGACCAACGGCGGCTGGGCGTTCTACTTCGACGACAACGGCAACCAGGTCAACTGCGTGATCAACAACTTCGCAGGCGGCATCGTCCCGGACATCGGAGTCTCCGATCTCTACGCCCAGACCTGCAACCCGGCGTTCAACCCGGGCAGCACGGCGGGCGCGATCGCCGAGTACATCGGCCCGGTGGTGCAGTTCGGGTTCTCGGTGCCGGCGACCTCGGGGCAAAGGGCGATCAGCGCCGAGGCGGTGCACTTCATCTTCGGGCGCGGCGGGAAGGCGCCGCCGGGCACCCGGATGATGGACGCCGCGCCGTGGACCGAGCCCAACGCCTACGCGATCCGCAACTCGGGCGCGGCGTCGACGGTGCTCACCGCGCTGATGGCGGACGTGCCGCGGACCAAGTTCTGGGGCATCGATCGGCTGTCGACCGACAACCTGCGCGACGCGCTGCTGGCCTCGACGTCGATCAACGCGTCGATCGGCATCCTGTCGATCGACTACAACGACAAGAACCGCGACAACCTGCGCGCGCTCTACCTGCAGGCCAAGGGGCAGACGGCAGGCTATCTGCCGGACTCGAGCGCGGTGACGTACGACAAGGCGAACGTGCGCGACGGCCACTATCCGCTGTGGGGCTACGTCCACTTCTTCACCCAGCTCCAGCCCGGCGGCGTGCCGTCGCCGCAGGCCAACGCGATGGTCCTCAAGTTCCGGGTCGAGCGTCTCGAGCAGGGGCTGATCGACGACATCATCAAGGCCTCGCTGGTCCCGTCGTGCGCGATGAAGGTCGCGCGGAACACCGAGATGGGAGACTTCGGCGTGCGCGATGGCTTTGGCTGCGGCTGCTACTTCGACCTCAAGACCAAGGGCGCGGCCAGCACCGGCTGCCAGACCTGCATGACCGCCGATACGTGCCCGGCGGCGCGCCCGGCGTGCAACTACGGCTTCTGCGAGGTCCGGTAAGCCCGCTCGTCAGCCGCGCAGCGCGCGCAGGATCTCCTCGCGCACGACGCGGGCAAGCTCGGCCGGCGCGGCGCTTGCGGCGCCGCCGGACGGCGCGATCGTCGGCACCGGCGAGTGCGGCGCCGGCGCGCAGGCGACCACCGGGCGCGGCGCGTCGGGCGCTGGCTGCGCGGCGGCCGAGAGCTGCGCGGCCGTTGCGACCGCGCGGTCCGCGGCGCGGCCGATGCCGGCCTTCGCGCGAGCCGCCAGCAGCGGCGCGATCGCGGCCTCGGGCAAGGGCTCGACCCCGCCCAGCGGCGCGGCGGCGATCGCGATCTTCGCGAGGTGCTCGACCAGCTCGAGCCGGAGGAACGCCTGCTCGGGATCGGCGCCCCAGGCGATCACGCCGTGGTGGCCGAGCAGCACGGCATCGACCAGCTCGCACCACGGCGCGAGCGCCGCGCGCGCGGCATCGCCGGGCTGGGCGTAGGGCAGCCTCGGGATCCGCGGGCCGAGCGAGACCACGGCCTCGGCGATGAATGGCCGCTCGATCGGGTTGGCCACGGCCGCGCTGATCGCGGTGGCGCACGGCGGGTGGGCGTGGACGACGCAGCCGACGTCGGGCCGGCGCTCGTAGACCACCAGGTGCAGGCCGAGCTCGCCGAACGCCTTGCCGGGGCCGTGGACCTGGCCGCGGGCGTCGACCTCGATCAGGTCGCGCTCGCCGATCAGCCGCTTCGAGGTCGCCGTGGGCGTCGCAACGAACCGCGCACCGTCGCGCGCGGTGACGTTGCCGTCGTGGTTGGCGACCCAGCCGGCGGCGTGGAGCTGGCGGGCGATCGCGGCGACCTGGATCCGCAGCGGCTTCACGCGGTCTCCACGTGATCGACGATGCCGACGATGATCGAGCGGATCGGCACGACGTCGCCGGTCTTGAGGATCTGGCGCACGCCGTTGCCCTCGGTGAGCACGACGACCTTGTCGCCGACCCCGGCCTGGACATGATCGACCGCGACGAAGCTCGCGCCGGCGTCGCCGCCGTGCTCGTCGAGCGGCTGGACCACGAGCAGCGTCCGGCCGGCGAACGCCGGGTGCTTGACCGTGGCCCACATCGGCGCGACGACGCGGCAGTACCTCACGGCCGCGCCTTCGCCGCGACATCGATGCCGTCGACGATGCCGACGATCGCGGCGTCGACCGGGACGAACCACGGATCGCAGGCCAGCGCCGCCTCGCGCGAGCCGACCAGGTAGACCAGGTCGCCGTCGCCGGCCTGCACGGTGTCGACCGCGGCCTGGACGTCGCCGACCGCCGCCCCGTGCTCGTCGACCGGCTGCACGAGCAGGAGCTTCTTGCCCTCGAGCCCGGCCGCCTTGCGCTCGGCGATCACGGTTCCCTTGACGATGCCCAGATACATCGCGGCGAGCGTAAGCGCCCGACGCTGCGCCGTCAAACACCGGCGGTGCGGCGGTGCGCCGGCGCGGCCTAGAACTGTCCGGCGAGCTGGACGCCGGTCGGCGTCAGCGCGACGTGGGTCTCGCGCGAGCTCGACTGCGACAGCGTGTACTTGAGCGTGATGCCGCCGACGATCAGCGTGGCGACGGCGGCGATGTCGGCGGTGAGCGACAGCCGGTTGACCCAGGCGCTCTTGCTGCTCAGATCGTTGGGGTCGGCCCCGAACGTCTCGCGCGCGTCCTTGAGCGAGCGGGACTCGAGGAACGCGGCGGTGCCGGCGCCGATCGCGATGACGCCGAGCCCGGCGGTGGCGATCCAGCCCTTGGTGGTCGCGCTCATGCCGCGGGACGTGCCGGGCGTCGAGCCGGCCGGGACCGACGCCGGGCGCGTGGTCGGGTCGTTGATCGCCAGCGCCAGCTTGACCGTGTCACCGGCCGCGACGTCGACGAACCGGGTCTCG
The DNA here is from genome assembly GCA_036403075.1 of Kofleriaceae bacterium. Classification (GTDB taxonomy): domain Bacteria; phylum Myxococcota_A; class Polyangia; order Haliangiales; family Haliangiaceae; genus JABFXX01. Next base: position 16,768 of record DASWRS010000243.1, on the reverse strand, counting down.
ATCGGCCGGCCTTCGCGCAGCGCGGTGATCTTGCGGCGGCCGATGCTGACCAGCACCGGCTCGTCGAGCGGCGTCTTGCCGACGAACTCGTCATCCACCGTGATGTCGCAGGCGGCGACGTTGGCGGTGATCGAGACCTTGCCGACCCGGGTCTGCAGCGTGTCGATCGTGGTCTCGACCTCGCGGCGATGGGCCGCGGCGGGGCCGGCCTCGGTCAGGTAGCGGCCGAGCGCGACCAGCGCCGCCGCGTAGTTCTGGAGCTGGTAGTAGGTCTGGCCGATGTTGTAGAGCACCGCCGGGTTGGGGGCGATCTCGTAGGCGCGGCGGAACTCGACGAGCGCGGCGTGGTAGTCCGCCTCGTTGTAGAGCATGACGCCGCGCTGGAAGTGCTTGCCGGCCTCGGCACCGGCGGCCGACGTCGGCGCCTGGGCGCGCACGACCGAGGTCATGCCGCCCGAGAGCACCAGGCTCGCCACCACCGCCAGCCAGATCGCGCGTGGACCGCTCATTGTCCTCCTCCAGACGGGTTGATCGGATACGGGTTGTTCGGGTCGATCGGACGCCGCGGCTTGATACCGCCGTTGGGGTCGATGTCGGACGGCGACGCGGGCTTGTCGGGCTGCGCCGGCTTGCCCTCGGGCACCGCCGGCCTGACCTCGGGCTGCACGGGTTGCGGCGGGTCGGGCCGGCGGACCGGCGGATCGGCCGGGTGCGGGCGCGGCGGGTCGGGCCGGCGCGGTGGCGGCGGCGGGGCCGGCTGCGCCTGGCGCTCGAGGCTGAGATCGAGCCTGACGTTGGCGTCGAACGCCACCGTGACCGACTTGGCGATGTAGCCGGGCGCGGACGCGCGGACGGTGTGGGCCGCGTCATCGCCGGGAAACTGCTGGGTGAACGGGTTGCCATTGACCGGATTGCCGTCGATCGAGATCGTCGCGGTCCCGGGGCTGATCCGGATCTCGACGCTGATCATGCTCGGCCGCGAGCGCGGCTCGGGCTGCGGCGCGGCCGTGGTCTGGGTCGGCGACGGGCCGGGCGCCGGCGTCGTGGGGCCGGGTGTCTGCGCCGTCTGGGTCGGCGCAGGCGGCTGGGTCGGCGCAGGGGGCTGGGTCACCAGCGGCGAGGGGTCCGCGCGACTGACGCGGGCCGGGTCGTGGGTGGTGCGCGCGATCCACAGGACCACGAACACGGCGACCAGCACGCCGGCGACGCCGGTGATCACCACCGGCCGGAGGTTGCGGATCAGCTGGGGCCGGCGGGGCTCGAGCGCCAGCGGCGCCGGCACCGCGATGTCCACCGAGCGCGCGCTGGGCGAATCCGGTGAGGTCGCGAGCTCGGCGTCGGTCGCCCGCGGCACGGCGCGCTCCCCCGAGGGGGTCGGGCTGCCGAGCGAGCGCGACGCGACGTCGATGATCGGCAGCTTGTCGCGGGTCACCGAGCCGCCGCGGGCGCGCGCGATGTGGGCCTCGATCAGCGAGTTGGTGTTGGTGCGGTCCTCGCGGAACAGCTCGGTGACGCAGGTGCCGACCTCGCGCGCGGTCACGTTCATGCCGGTCGAGATCAGGTAGCGCTCGAGATCCTGCTGCATCGCGCCGGCGCTCGGGTAGCGCTCGTCGCGGTTCCACGCCATCGCGCGGGCGCAGATCTCGTCGAGCTCGGGCGGCACCCACGGCTTGATCTCGGAGGCGCGCGGCGTGTCGTTGGACACCAGCGCCCAGAGCTTCTCCTGCTCGTTCTTGCCCTCGCGCATCCGCTTGCCGGTCAGCGCCTCCCACAGCATGACGCCGGCGGAGAACACGTCGGCGCGGGCGTCGACCTTCCAGCCGCGGCCCTGCTCGGGCGACATGTACGAGACCTTGCCCTTGACCACGCCCGCGTGGGTCTCGTACATCGAGTCCGACGCCTTGGCGATGCCGAAGTCGAGCAGCTTGACCTGGCCGTCGAAGGTCACGAACACGTTCTGCGGGCTGACGTCGCGGTGGACGATGTTGAGCGGCGAGCCGTCGAAGTCGCTCAGCTTGTGGGCGTAGTCGAGCCCGGTGAGCATGTCGCAGACCACGCGGAGCTGCATCGGCACCGACAGCCCGAACCCGGCGACCTTGGACCGCCGGCGGATCTGATCGAGGCCGCGGCCGTCGAGGTAGTCCATCGCCATGAAGTAGCGATCGCCATCGTTGCCGACCTCGTTGGTCTGGACGATGTTGGGGTGAGACAGCCGGGCGGCGAGCCGCGCCTCGTCGAGGAACATCGTCAGGAACGCGGGCTCCTCGACGAGCTCGGGCTTGAGCTCCTTGACCACGACGAGCTTGCTGAACCCGCCGGGGCCCTGGACCATCGCGAGATAGACCACGCCCATCCCGCCGCGAGCAATCTCGGCGATCAGGTGATACTTGCCGAGCATCCTGCCCGGATCCGCCAACATCGATGGTGGCAGCGTACTACCCGGTTGCGCGGTGCCGGAAGCAGTTTTCCCTGTCCGGACCGGACCCGATCTGCGCTCGCTGGACGTCACGTCGTGGTTACTCTCCTTCGCCATGCACTGCTCGCTCGACTCGCATGGTCTGATCTAGCGCGTCTACCGGCAGGCATGCCAGCAGGCACGATTATCATTGCCGACCGTATCGTTCAACCGAAGATGTTGTCGCGCGAACCCCTGCCGCGCAGTGCTGCAGTCGCCGACGAACCACGGCCGGGTAGCGATGGCCGCGAGACCCCACCGGACGGCGAGAAAAGTTTCGTGTTGCGCAACACTCTATTGCGCTGAAGGGGTACCTGTCCCTCCAGTGTCTCTCGAGTGTCTCCCCCGGTGTCCGTTCGGCGTTCGTTCGGCGTTCGTTCAGTGTACGCCGAGGCCCAGGCGGGCACGCAAGGCCAGCCAGCCGGGTTGTGCGATCGCCGAGATCAGGTGGGCGCAGCCGTCGCCGCGGGCGGCCGCGATCGCCACGATCGCCGGCGGGTCGCCGCCGAGCAGCAGCGCGGCCCGGTCGGCGCTGCGCTCGCAGGCCGCCCGGTAGCCGGTGACGTCGAGCACGGCCGGGGCCGCCGCCGCGAGGAGGTGCTCGAGCCGGGTCCGGACCTTGACCGGCAGCTGGGCCTTGACCATGTCGTCGTGGCCGCGCTGAACGTCCGGATCGTCGACGATAGCGGATACCGCATCGCGCAACGCCGGAGGGCCGAACAGCCGGACCACCGAGGCCAGGAGCCGGGTGAGGTCGGGGTGGGGCAGCCCGGCGAACGCGGCGTGCTCGGGCCGGGTCAGCTCGACCGCGCGCGTCACGACCGCCCGGATCTCGTCGGTCCGGGTCGCGTCGGCCAGCATCCGCGGCCCCAGCACGATCACCGGGGTCGCCGCGGTGATCACCGTGGCGTCGGGCCCGGCGTCGCGCTCGTACAGCATCACCGCGCCGGCGCCGAGCGCCGCGGCGATCCGCGAGAACATCGCCGCCGCCGGGGCGTTCCGGGTCGCCGGGAGCCGGCGCGCGCCGGCCGCGGCGTTGCGCGCCAGGACGTCGTCGACGTCGGGCCAGACCAGGGCGGCGGCCTCGGCCAGCGCGGCGGCGATCGGGCCGAGATCGGCCTCGGCGGGGTCGCGGATCAGCGCGCGGTCGGCGTCGAGCGCGACCTTGTACTGCTCGTCGTCGCGCATCGCGTACGGGGTGTGGATCGACAGGAACGCGCGCTGGTGAACGTCGGCGGGGTGGCCGCACGCCAGGGCGAGCTCGAGCGTGGCGCGGCCGGCGTCGGCGGCGCTGTGCCGGCGCAGCTCGTCGGCCCACGCGACCAGGTCGCCGAGCGCGCCGGTCGCGGCGGTGATCGCCTGGAGCTGCGGCGCGATCGCGTCGCGCCGGGCCGGATCGTCGCTGGCGCGCAGCAGCTCGACCAAGCCGCGCCGCGCCTGGGTCGCCCCGTCGGACGCCGGCGCGATCGCGATCGCGCGCTCGTAGGCCGCGACCGCCTGGCGCAGATCGCCGCGCTGCGCCCGGGCCTGGCCCAGCCGGTAGGACAGCCCGGCGCGGCGGGCCGACTGGGCCTCGGTCATCCGGTCGTCACGGGCGGTCAAGAGCCGGGTCAGCATCGCCGCGACCGCGTCGACGTCGCCGTGATCGATCGCCAGGCCCGAGGCCAGGTCGACCGCGTCGACGTCGTACGGATCGCTGTCGACGGCGCGATCGGCCGCGGCCCGGGCGCGGACCCGGTCGCCGGCGGCGAGGTAGTCGCGGGCGGCGCGCAGGTGGCGGGCGGCGCGGTCGGCGGGCGTGGCGCCGAACGCCGCCATCAGCTCGGCGGTGCGCGCGGCGCCGGCGTGGTCGCTCGCGAGGTCCTGGCGCTCGAGCAGCTTCTCGAGCAGCGCGACGTGGCGGGCCTCGAGCGGCTGGGCGGCGGCGACCGCGGCGGCGTAGCAGGTCCGGGCGCGGTCCTCGTCGTGCAGCATCAGGAGCGCCATGTCGCCGAGCGCCTCGAACAGCCGCATCCGCTCGGCGGGCTCGTCGGTCGCGGTCGCCTGCCGGGTCAGGAGGTCGGCCGCGCGGCGGTGATCGCCCTGCTCCATGGCGATCTCGGCGAGCGCCTGCAGCGCCGGCGCGTACTGCGGCTTGAGCTCGAGCGCCCGGGCGTACAGCGGCGGCGCCTTCTCGGGCCGCAGCGAGCGGATCTCGGCGAGCGCGGCGTGGTAGAGGCCCTGCGCCACCTCGCTGGGATAGCGCGCCGCGTCGTCGTGGCCGGCCAGCGGTGCCAGGTGCAGCGCGGCCTCGCGCCAGCGCCGCGCCTTGTAGCGGTTCTCGCCCAGCGCGAGCTTGATCAGCAGGTGGCCGCGGTGCAGCCGGTCGGCGGCGACCAGGGTCTGGTAGGCGTCCTCGTCGCGGCCGAGCTTCTCGTGGGCGGTGGCGAGCCGGCGGTGCAGGTCGGCGATCAGCGCGGCGGGCGCGGCCGACAGCATCGTGCCGCCCAGGACGTCGCGCAGGAACGCCTCGAGGTCGGACCAGCGCTCGGCGTCGGCGTAGAAGTCGGAGAGCGCGACGATCGCCGGCAGGTGGTCGGGGACGCAGCCCAGCGCCTCGAGCAGGCGGCGCTCGGCGGCGGGCTCGACGCCGGCGGCGCGCGACAGCGCCGCGAGCTGGGTCATGATCCGCGCCTTCTCGGGCGGGGTCAGCGAGCCGTCCTCGAGCCGGTGCTCGAGCAGGCGCGCCGCGGTCTCGGAGTCGCCGCCCTTCTCGACCAGGCCGGCGAGCGCCCAGGTCGCCTCGGCGTGGTACGGGCGCAGCGCGAGCACGCGCTCGTAGGCGCCGCGCGCGCCGGCGGTGTCGCCGACCCGCATCGACAGCGCGTCGCCCGCGGCCATCAGCGCCGCGATCCGGAGGTCCTCGTCGGACGCGGCGCCGGCCTCGCGCAGCTTGGCGTCGGCGAATGCGCGCGGATCGTCGTCGGGCGAGGCCAGCTCGGCGAGCACCGCGAGCGCGGTCGGGTGCTCGGGCACCAGGGCGAGCGCCTGCTCGGCCGCGCGGCGCGCCGCCGCCGGATCGTCGAGCCGCTCGATCTGGAGCTGGGCGAGCCGGATCCACAGCGCGGCGATCGCGCCGGCCGGTGCGCCGGCGGTGCCCGGGGCCGGGGCCGACGCGGCGGCGTCGATCCGGGCGTCGAGGACCGCCGCGGCCTCGCGATCGCGCCCGGCGCGGATCAGCGCGGTGACCAGCAGGTCGGCGAGCGCCGGATCGTCGGGCGCGATCGTCCGCGCGTGGTGCAGCGCCGCGGCGGCCTCCTCGGGGGCGCCGAGCCAGTCGAGCAGGACCTGGGCGCGGCGGGCGAGCAGGGCGGCGCGCTCGGCCGGCTCGCGCTCGAGCGCGGCGCGCCGGCGCAGCACGTCGGCGAGCTCGGTCCAGCGCGCGTTGCCGGCGTAGATCGCATCGAGCGCGGCCCAGGCCTCGGTGTCGTCGGGCCAGGTCGCGACCAGCTGGGTGTACGACTCGATCGCGCGCTCGGGCAGCTCGAGCTCGCGCTCGTAGATCCTGGCGATCGCACGCAGCGCGTCGCGGGCCTGGGCGCTGCCCTCGGCGACCTCGCCGACCCGGGCCAGGGTCTCGATCACCTTGGACCACCGGCCGACCGCGCCGTAGAGCCCGGCGAGCTGGACCAGCACGGCGGTGTCGGCGGGGGCGAGCAGGCGCAGGCGCTCGAACGCGTCGATCGCGTCGTGCGGCCGGCCGAGCTTGTCGGTGTAGATCGCGGCGAGCTCGCGGAGCAGCTGGGCGCGCTCGGCCTCGGGCGCGGCGGTGCCGAGCCGCGGATCGGTGCGCTCCTCGAGCGAGGCCGCGAGCTCGACGTGGCGGCCCTCGGCGCGGTACAGCGCCTCGAGCCGGCCCCGCGCCAGCGCGTCGCTCGGCAGCATGCCCAGGACCCGGCGCAGCTGGGCCTCGGCCTCGCGCGGCTTGTGCTGCTCGCCGCGGATCGTCGCGACCTCCATCAGCAGATCGGCGGCCTCGGCCGCGGTCTCGGCCTGCTCGGCGATGCCCTCGTAGAGATCGGCGAGCCGGTCCCACGCCCGGTGGTCGGCCGCGATCCGCGACAGCCGCGCGCGGACCTCGGCGTCGCCGCCGGGCGACCGGCGCGCCAGCGCGAACGCCCGGGCGAGCGCGTCGAACGCGCGCGCGATGTCCTTGCCGCCGGTCTCCCAGACCTCGGACGCGCGGAACAGCCAGCGCAGCCGCGACCCCGGGTCGGGCGCGGGCAGGCCCTCGTAGGCGACCGCGAGCTCCTCCCACGGCGACTCGAACGCGCGGTTGGGCAGGCTCGGCAGCGGCAGGCGCCGGACGCTGGCCTGGGCCTTGCGCGGCGCCGGCGGCGGGGCGGCACGCGGCGCGGGGCGGATCTGCGGCGGGCGCGGCGGAGGCCTGGGCGGGCCCTTGGCGCCCGGCGGCAGGCGCGGCGGCACCATCATGGTGCGGAGGTCCTGCGGCGACAGCGCCATCGTCGAGCTCTCGCCGAGGAACGGGTTGGGCGCGCCGGCCGGGGCGCCGGGGCGGCGGTGCTCGGCGAGCTCGATCTCGTCGACGTCGATCGGCTGGGTCGTGTCGCCGACCGACAGCGTCGCGAGATCAGTCTCGGCGAGCGGCTCGGTCTGGAGCCGCCGGGGGATCACCGGGCGCGTGCCCGGGGCGCGGCCGGCGGCGGCGACCGCCTCGGCGACCGCGGGCTCGGCGTGGATCGCCGCGGCCGGCGGCTCGGCCCCGGGCGAGCGATCGGCGTCGCGGTACTTGCCGATCACGCGGGCGAGCCGCCACAGGTGCGAGGCGATCTCGGTGTCGTCGGGCGCGAGCATCAGCGCGACCAGGTGGGTGCGGAACGCGCGCGGCGCGTCCTTGAGGTGGTCCTCGATCACGGCGGCCTTGCGGCGCAGGAGCTCGACCCGGCGCGCCGAGGTCGGGGCGCGATCGACGAGCGCGCTGTCGACCGCGATCACCTCGTTCCACGCCCGCGCCTTGCCGGCGAGCGCGACCAGGGCGTCGCGGATGTCGTCGCGATCCGGCGCCCACGAGAACGCGGCGAGCACGTCGCCGACCGCGGTCCGGGGATCGCCGAGCCGATCCTCGAGCAGCCGGGCGCGGCGCAGGTGGAGCTCGACCCGCTCGGGCGGGGTCGCGGCCGCGAGCGCGAGGTCGTAGGCGTCGAGCAGCGACTTCCACGACGACCGCTGATCGTGCTCGGCGGCGAGCCGATCGAGCTCGGCGAGCAGCTCGGCGTCGCGCGGCGCCACCGCGAGCGCCTCGGCGAGCACCGCGATCGCGCGCGGCTTGTCACCGAGCCGGCGCTCGAGCAGGCCGGCGAGGTCGCGCGACAGCCCGACGAACCGCGCGGGCTCGCCCGGCGCGCCGGGCTGGCCGAGCGCGACCAGGCGCTTGCGCTCGTCGGTCAGGACCTCGGCGAGCTCGCGCCACAGGCCGTAGGCCTCGCCGGCGCGGCGGACATCGCCGAGCGTGTGCTCGTCGGGCGCCTCGTCGTGGGCGCGCCGCCACCACCGGAACGCCGCCCGGGGATCGCCGAGCTTGTCGGCGGTCGCCGCGGCGATCCGCTGGACGATCGCGCGGCGCGCCTCCGCGTAGACCTCGGCGTCGGACACGTCGCGGCCGGGCACGCGCGCGAGCATGCGCTCGAGCATCGCGACGTGCTCCTTCCAGCGCCCGAGCCGGGCGAGCAGGTCGGCCGCGGCGGCGAGCGCCTCGTCCTGCTCGGGCTCGAGCTCGAGCACGCGCTTGAACGCCTGCAGCGCGCGGGTCGGGTTGCCGAGCCGGTCGCGGCAGATCAGGCCGATCTCGAGCCCGCGGGCGATCTTGCGCTGCGGATCGGGCGCCAGGTACATCTCGCGCTCCGACACCCGGACCACGGCGTCGAACTCGCCGCGCGCCTCGTGGAGCCGGCGCAGCGCGGTGTGGGCCGGCAGGTGGTTGGGGTTGAGCTCGCGGATCAGGTGATCGAGCACCTTGATCGCCTCGGCGGGTGCGCCGAGCCGGTCCTCGAAGATCGCGGCGCGGTCGATCGCGGCGGCGGTCGCGCGCTCGGCGTCGTCGCCGGCGCCGTGCTCGGCGAACACCTGGACCTGCAGGCCGAGCACGTCGGCGAGCTCGCGCCACTTCGAGGCGCCGCGGTAGAGCCGGGCGAGCGCGTCGAGCGCGGTGCGGTTCCTGGGCGTCAGCTCGAGCAGCCGGTGCCACGCCCGGATCGCGCGCCCGGTGTCGCCGAGCCGGCGGTCGAGCACCGTGGCGTAGCGCTCGAGATCGAGCGCGCGGATCGCGGCCTCCGGCGTGCCCGGCGGGGGCAGCGGCCGTCCGCCGTCGCGGCGCTCGAGCACCTGGGCGAGCTCGGGCCAGCGCTCGGCGCGGTCGTAGAGCTCGGACAGCGCGGCGAGCGCGTCGGGATCGGCCGGCGACGCCCGCACGGTCTGCTCCCAGCGCTCGAGCGCGGCCACGTCGTCGCCGCGCGCGGCCGCGATCCGCGCCAGGCGCTTGAGCAGCTTGGCGCGCTCGGCCGGCGAGGTCGACGCCGCGGCGTGGTACTCGAGGGTCTGCTCGAGCCGCGGATCGCCGGCCTTGTCGAGCACGCGCTCCATGCGCTCGAGCGCGTCGCGGTCGCCGGTCAGGAGCTCGAGCACCGCGCTCGACGCGAACACCACGCCGTCGACGTCGGCGAGCCGGGTCTCGTACAGGATCGCGAGGCGGCGCAGCATGGTCAGGCGCTCGGCGCGCCGGGCGACCGGCCAGTCCCTGGGCGCGTCGGCCGACTTGCCGGCTCGCGCCATGGCCTCGACCACGCGGCGCTCGTCGAGCTCGAGCATCCGGCGCAGGGTCTGGGCCAGCCCGGCGTCGTCGCCCTCGCGCTCGTAGAGCTCGGCGAGCGCCTTGAGCACCGCGTCGTCGTCGGGGTGGTCCGCGATGATCTGCTCGTAGAGCTCGATCGCGCGGCGCGGCTCGATCTGGCGCTCGCGGTAGGTCTGCGCCATCTTCTTCAGCACGTGGTTGCGCTGGCCCGGGCTCTGCGCCGCCGCGGCCTCGCTCTCGAGGTTGGCGACCAGCTGCTCCCACATCTTGGCGCGCGCGGACAGCCGGCGCAGCGCCTCGGCGACTTTAGGGCTCGCCGGCTCGAGCTCGCCGATCCGCTGCCAGGCCTCGATCGCGCGCGGGATGTCGCCGAGCCGAAGCTCGGCGAGCTGCGCGATCTCCTCGAGCCGGCGGACCAGCTCGTCGTCGGCCGCGCCGGCCTCGCGGACGTTGTCGAGCGCGAACTCCATCAGCTCGATCAGGCCGCGCCAGTCGCGGCGCTCGCGGAAGTGATCGACGTAGCGCGCCAGCGCCTCCTGGTGGGTCGGGTCGACCTGGAGCGCCTGGTGCAGCAGCTCGGCCGCGCGATCGCGGTCGCCCATGTGCTCGCGGGCGACCGTGGCGAGCTCGAGGATCTCGTCGACCAGCGCGCTCGCCGGGGTGTCCGGATCGGCGCCGAGCGCGTTGATCTCGGCCTCGATCAGCCGCGACATCGCCTCCCAGGCCTGGTCGTCGCGGAGCAGCTCGCGCAGCTCGCGCGCGGCCTTGCTGCCCGGCTGCTCGTAGGCGACCAGCTCGGTCAGGACCTCGACCAGCCCGTCGCGGTCGGGCAGCTGGTTGCGATACAGCGCCGCGCGCCGCCGCAGCACCTCGGCGCGCTCGGCGGGATCCTGGACCACGGTGCTGCGGTGCCGCAGCATCCGGTCGAGCTCCTGCCACTGCGCCGACTCCGACAGCGCCTGCTCGAGCGCGACCGAGCTGCCCTTGCCGTACGGATCGATGCCGGCCGCGCGCCGCAGGTAGTTGATGCCGGTCGAGTCGTCGCGCGACGCCATCCGCCGCCGGCCGACGTCGACGAACAGCTGGCTGGCCTTGTCGCGCCACGCGCCATCGTCGCCGCCGCGAAACCCCGGCGTGGCGTAGACCTCGGCGAGCTTCTCGGCGACCTCGAGCGACGTCGGATCGAGCCGCAGCGCGTCCTCGAGGTGCCCGGCCGCGGCCTCGACGTCCTTGCCGCGCAGCGCGAGCTTGCCGAGCTCGAGCCGGACGTGGGCCTTGCGCGCCACCGCCTGGGCCGAGCGGTCGTTGCCCAGGACCTCGAGCTCGGCGCCGAACAGCTTGGCGACCATCGCGTCGTCGCCGAGCGAGTGGTAGAGCCGGCGCGCGGCCTCGAGCGCCTCGGTGCGGTGGGGCTCGAGCTTCCAGGCCTGCTGGAAGTGCCACAGCGCGCGGTCGACCCGGCCGAGGTGCTCGTTCCACAGCTCGGCGGCGCGCCGGTGCTGCGCGGCCCGGCGGGCCACGACGTCGGCCTTGCGCCGGCCGGCCTCGTGCCCCGAGCGCTTGCGCGCCGGATCGGGTGGACCCGCGGGACCGAACAGCTGGGCGAGCTCGGCCAGCTCGCGCTCGATGATCTCGGCCGCGAGCGCCGGATCGCCGGGCTCGACGATCTCGAGCAGCCGGTCGGTCGCCCGCTCGTTGGTCGGATCGAGCTCGATCGCGGTCTCGAGGTACTCGATCGCGGTCTGGGCCTCGCCAAGCACCGCCATCGCCTCGCCGGCCTCCGACCACGCGTCCGCCGCCCGGATCGGATCGCGCTCGTGCGGCGCCCAGGTCGCGCACACGTCGGCGAGCAGCTCGCCGCGCCCGGCGTCGCGCAGCTCCTGGCGCAGCTCGGCGAAGCCGGCGGCATCCGGCTGCTGCCGGAACACCACGACCCGCGCCTCGAGCGGATCGATCGTCTGGGTTTGCAGCGTGTCCTCTGACACAGGGGTCCCGGGCGGGCGGCAACGATACCACGTACGATACGCCCATGTTCGGACGCCGCCGCGACGGCACGCTCGCCCAGGTGCCGCCCTATCGCCGGATGATGCCGTTCCTGATGCGCGGGCGAAACGAATCGATCGTGCTGTTCGAGCAGCAGCTCGACATGTCGCGCGCCCGGCCGTGGCTCGAGGCCTGGAACGCGCGCACCGGGCAGCACGCGACCGCGTTTCACCTGGTGCTGCACGCGATCGCCCGGGTGCTGCACGACCGGCCCCACCTGAACCGCTTCATCGCCGGCCGCCGGATCTACGACCGGCGCGGCGTGTTCCTGACGTTCGCGGCCAAGAAGGCGTTCCGCGACGACGCGCCGCTGGCGACCGTCAAGCGCGCGTTCACCGCCGGCGAGAGCTTCGCCGAGATGGTCGCCGCGCTGTCGACCGACATCGAGGTCGCGAAGAGCGACGCGATCAGCAAGGTCGACAAGGAGCTGTCGGTGTTCCTGCGGTTCCCCGGGTTCCTGCTCGCCGCGTCGATCGCGCTATTGCGCTGGCTCGACGGCCACGGCCTCGCGCCGCGCGCGCTGATCGGTGACGACCCGATGTACACCAGCTGCTTCATCGCCAACCTCGGCAGCCTCAAGATCGACGCCGCGTACCACCACCTCTACGAGTACGGCAACTGCCCGCTGTTCTGCACCGTCGGGCGTCTGGCGCCGGCGCCGATCGTCATCGATGGCGCGATCGAGATCCGGCCGGCGCTGATGCTGCGCTACAGCTACGACGAGCGGATCGAGGACGGGTTCTACGCGGCCTCGGCGATCGGCAAGGTCCGCGGCTGGATCGAGGACCCCGCCGCGTGGCTCGGCGAGTAGCCGGTCACGGCCGGAACGTGTCGCCCAGCACGGCGCCCTCGCGCCGCGGGTCGGCGCCGCCCTCGTAGTAGCGCGCGGTTCCGGCGCCAGTGCGCACGACGATCGTGCCCAGGCCGCTGGTCTGCGGCCCGGTGTTGACCACGTGGCCGAGCGCCGTCAAGCCGGTCACCAGCGGATCGCGGGCGCCGCTGACGCCGGGGTGCTCGCCGCCGACGTTGGTGACCGGCGTGTTGGCGGCGCCGAAGTCGACGAGCGACGCGGCCTGCTGGGCGTCGAGGCCCCAGTCGATCACGCCGATCAGCGCCTTGGCGACGTACTGGATGATCGCCGCGCCGCCGGGCGAGCCGGTCGCCAGGACCAGGTCGCCGCGCCTGCCGGCGTCGCCGTGGAACACCAGCGTCGGTGACATCGAGCTGCGCGGCCGCTTGCCGCCGGCGACCCGGTTGGCGATCGGGACGCTCGCGCCGTCGGCGGGATCGGCCGAGAAGTCGGTGAGCTGGTTGTTGAGCAGGACCCCGCCGCGCGTCATGTGGTACGAGCCGAAGTCCGACTCGATCGTCGAGGTCATCGTCACCGCGTTGCCGGCGCCGTCGACGATCGTGATCTGCGTGGTGCCGTGCTCGGGGGTGGCGGGCGCCACGCCCAGCGCCGCGCCGAACGCGCCGGGCGCCGCCGTGCCCAGGCTGCGGGTCGGGCTGATCAGCGCCGCGCGCTGCTGCAGGTACGCCGGATCGAGCAGCGCGGCGGGGCTGCCGCCGGGCAGCGGCACGACATCGGCATCGGCGACGTAGCGGTCGCGATCGGCGTAGGCCAGGCGCTCGGCCTCGCTGACCAGGTGAACGCCGAGCACCGTCGGCTTGCCGCCGTTCTTGTCGAGCGCGGTCGGCCGCGCGCTCGCCAGGTCGAAGTGCGCCAGGATGCCCAGGACCTGCGCGATCGCGATGCCGCCGGACGACGGCGGTGCCATGCCGCAGACCTCGAGATCGCGGTAGCCGGTGCAGATCGGCGCGCGCTTCACGGCGCGGTAGCCGGCGAGGTCGGCCAGGGTCATCGCGCCCGGCGTGATGCCGCCGGTGGTGTCGGCGACCTCGTCGACGACGTCCTGGGCGATCGCCCCGCCGTAGAACGCGGCGGCGCCGCCGTCCGCGATCGCCTGGAGGGTCTGGCCGAGCGCGGGATTGACCAGCCGCGTGCCCGCCGCCCGGGGCCGGCCGTCGGACTCGAGAAACGTGGCGCGCGCCTCGGGATCTCGCGCCAGGGCCGGCGCCGACGCCGCGATCGCCTGGGCGAGCCGCGGGCTGATCCGGATGCCGTCGCCGGCGAGCCGGATCGCGGGCGCGAACAGGTCCTTCCACGGCAGCACGCCGGCGTCGCCGTGCGCGGCCTCGAGCAGCGCCAGCACCCCGGGCGTGCCGATCGAGCGGCCGCTCCTGCGCGCGTCGGGCAACGGCGGCGTGGTCTGGGCGTCGCTGATCCAGCGCAGGTAGTTCTCGGTCGCCGCCGCGGGCGCGGCCTCGCGCCCGTCGTAGCTCGTCACCGTCCCGGTCGCCCGGTCGTAATGCAGGAGGAACCCGCCGCCGCCGAGCCCCGACGACTGCGGCTCGACCAGCGCGAGCACCATCTGCACCGCGATCGCGGCGTCGACCGCGCTGCCGCCGCGGGCCAGGACGTCGCAGCCGGCCTTCGCCGCGACCGGGTGATTGGCCACGACCATGAAGCTGCGCGTGGAGACCGCCGACCTCACCACGAAGCCGGTCGGGATCTCGGGCGCGCCGTGCTCGCCCGGCGTCGCGGGATCATAGATCTCGCCGTCCGGCGACGCCTGCAGGCAGGTACCGGGGACGACGTCGTCGGCGGTGCCGCCGCCGCCGCAGGCCGCGACCAGGACCACCGCAGCTGGCCACACCCGGCGCGCGACTCGTGTGCTCGACATCGGCGGAGGGTCGCACCGCGGCGCCGGCGCTGCAACCCGGCGAGATCGCAGAGCGTTCCCTGCCAGCTTCCGCCGCGTGGAAATCTGTATCACGCAGCGCGTCTGTCTCGTGCGCTGGAGTGCAGATAACGATTTGCGAGACGGCCATTACCCGATCTGGGGGGTGATCCGCCTGCTGGCGACGACCCAGAACAGCGTGCCGTCGGACGCGCGCGCGCGGATCGCCAAGCTCACGGTCGTCAAGCCGGAGCAAGTCATTCGGGTCCGCGATCATCGACGCTGGCTTCGTGCCGCCGTGCGCCTCGCGCGTGCGACAAGTCCTGAGCGGGGTTGTCGTCGCAGTTCCGTGGCGCACCCAAACGGCGCCCCCCATGCGTCAGCGAAACGGCTAGATTCGTCCGATGGATCCTGCCAGCAGTCGACTGATCGAGACCATCCGCGCCTCGATCATCGGCGCCGACCATGTCCTCGACGGCCCGTACGGCAGCCGCCGCGTCACCTACGCCGACTACACCGCCTCGGGCCGGTCGCTCGGCTTCATCGAGGACTTCCTGCGCCGCGAGGTGATGCCGCTCTACGCCAACACCCACACCGAGAGCTCGGGCACCGGCCGCCAGACCACGGCGTTCCGCGAGGACGCACGCGCGATCATCCACCGCGCGGTTCGCGGCGGCGATGACGACCTCGTGTTGTTCACCGGCTCGGGCGCGACCGGCGCGATCAACAAGCTGATCGACATCCTCAACCTGCGGATCCCGCGCGACCTCGACACCCGCTTCGGCCTGTCGCGCCACATCCCCGCCGCCGACCGGCCGATCGTGTTCATCGGCCCGTTCGAGCACCACTCCAACGAGCTGCCGTGGCGCGAGTCGATCGCCGAGGTCTGCGTGATCCACGAGGACGCCGACGGCCACATCGACCTCGACCACCTCGAGCGCGAGCTGGTGCGCCATGGCGCCCGGCCGGTCAAGATCGGCAGCTTCTCGGCCGCGTCCAACGTCACCGGCATCGCCAGCGACACCCGCACGGTCACCGCGCTGCTGCACCGCCACGGCGCGTACTCGTTCTGGGACTTCGCCGCCGCGGGGCCGTACGTCGCGATCGACATGAACCCGGGCGACGGCGCCGACAAGGACGCGGTGTTCATCTCGCCGCACAAGTTCATCGGCGGCCCGGGCACGCCCGGCGTGCTGGTCGCCAAGCGCCACCTGCTGCGCAACACCGTCCCGGCGTGCCCGGGCGGCGGCACCGTGGCCTACGTCAACGAGGCCGAGCACCGCTACCTCGCCGATCCGGTGCACCGCGAGGAGGGCGGCACCCCGGCGATCATCGAGTCGATCCGCGCCGGCCTGGTGTTCCAGCTCAAGGAGGCGGTCGGCGCCGCCGCGATCCGCGAGCGTGAGCTCGAGCTCGTGCAGCGCGCGATCGCGAGCTGGTCGGCCAACCCCAAGCTGACGATCCTCGGCAACCGCAACGCGTTCCGGCTGTCGATCGTGTCGTTCGTGGTCCGCCACCGGACCGCGTACCTGCACCACAACTTCGTCGTCACCTTGCTCAACGACCTGTTCGGGATCCAGGCCCGCGGCGGCTGCTCGTGCGCCGGCCCGTACGGCCACCGCCTGCTCGGCATCGATCTCGACACCAGCAAGGAGTTCGAGCGCGAGATCGTCCGCGGCTGCGAGGGCATCAAGCCGGGCTGGATCCGGGTCAACTTCAACTACTTCCTGTCCGACACCGAGGCGTCGTACCTGGTCGACGCGATCCAGCTGATCGCCGACGACGGCTGGCGCCTCCTGCCGCACTACGACTTCGATCCCGACACCGGCGAGTGGCTCCACCGCTCGCGCCGCGGCCACGGCGTCCATCGCCTGACCGACATCTCGTACCGCACCGGCCGGCTCGAGTTCCACGCGCGCCACGCGAGCGCGCCCGAGGCCGCCCTGCCGGGCTACCTCGACGACGCGCGCCGGATCATCGCCGCGACCCAGGCCGAGTACGCCGGCCTCGAGCTCCCCGCGCACCCGATGACGCAGGACTTCGAGGAGCTGCGCTGGTTCCCGCTGCCGGGCGATGCGCTCGCCGAGCTCCGCGGCCACGCCGGCTCGACGCCGTCGATCGTGCTGAATCCGTGAATCACGGACACAGCCGGGTCACCGACCGGATGCGCAGCGTGCTGTCGACGTTGGCATCGTTGGTCTGATCGCCGATCGCGATCGCGCCGTTGAACGCAAAGCCGGTGCGGGTCAGCGCCGCCGTACCGTCGACCGTGACGCGGGCGACCCCGGCCGCGTCGACCGACAGCTCGTACGTGTGGTACGCGTTGTTGACCACCGTGGCGTTGAACGCCTGGGTGTCGTCGGCCCAGCCGATCCGGGCGGCGTCCAGGTAGATCATCTCCGCGCGCTCGGCGGGCGTGCCGACTCCATTGCTGAACGAGCCCATGATCGCCGCGGCACTGTCGAACTGGTTGTGCGGGTTCACCGCCTCGATGAGCATCACGACCTGGAGCTTGAACGGCTTGCCGGGCTCGACCGCTCCGGGATAGTTCAGCAGCAGCTGGCCGCTGGTCGTCGCCGCGCCGGTCATCGTCTGCAGCTTCACGTAGTCGGGGCCATTGCTCAGCTGCGCCGGCGGCTGCATGACCAGCGACCAGCCCTGGGTCGTCACGTCGGTGCCGCC
>DASWRS010000242.1:0-32161 GCA_036403075.1 Kofleriaceae bacterium | reverse complement strand
CAGCGACGTGAGCTGCGCGACGACGGTGATGTCGACCACCTTGGTCTCGTGCAGGTCGAGCCGGGCGAGCCGGGTCAGCGAGCGCAGCGGCGACAGATCGGCGACGGCCGTGAAGCCCACGTCCAGGTCCTCGAGCGACGCAAGCTTGCTGAACGCGTCGAGCCCACCCAGCGAGGTCTGTGACAGGTCGACGGCGGTGAGGTCGCGCATGCTCGCCACGAAGCTGAAGTCGCGCGCCGCGGACGCGGGCAGGCTCAGGCCGCGGAGCTTGCCGAGCCGCGTGAGCCGCGCCAGGTCGTCGGCCTTCCAGTGCCGCAGGTGCAGGCGCTCGAGCTCGGCGAAGCCGGCGAGCGGCTCGGCGGAGTCGAACCGGGCCGTGTCGGTCGACAGCTCCTTCAGCCGTGTGCACGCGGCGAGTGCGGCGACGTCGTCCGCGCCCAGCGCACTCGCAGACACGCGCTCCAGCCGGCACGGCGCCGGGATCGGTCGCGACAGCTCTCCATTCCAGCGCAGCGTGTGGAGCTGACCGACGAAGCGCGCGGCGCGGCCATCGATCACGCGGCCACTGGCATTCTCACCCTCGGCTGCGAGGTAGCGAACCCGGGAAAGCTCGTCGAACGGGAGCAGGTCGAACAGCGCGAGCGCGGCGGCGCGGCCGGGGGACAGCGCCAGATACTCCAGCACGGGGAGCTTGCCGAGGCTGGCGATGGCGCGTGGCCCCAGGCTCGCCGCCAGTCCGCGCACCCGCTGCCGCACGAGCTCGTCGGCGGCGAGCGCGTCGAGCTCGGCGTCGCCGTCGCAGGCATTCTGCCGGTGGCTGCGATACAGGCATCCAGCGAGGTAGAGCCGCGGCGCCGGCAGCGCGCGCAGGCAGCTCACCGCCCGGGCCGAGATGCCGCCGGGGATGCTGAGCAGCAGGCGGCGCGGCCGTGCCTTCTGGACGGCGACGAGCACCGCCGGCGAGCACAGCGTCGCCTCGTCGATGATCAGCGAGGTGTCGGCCAGCGCCGCGCGGCCGAGCATCACTTCGAGCCAGCGTCCGCGCATCGGGTCGTCCTGCGGCAGCGGCAGCCGCTCCGCGGTGACATCGAGGATCGAGGCGCCGACATCGCCGAGCAGGTCCAGCGGGATCTGCCTGGGCAGCTTGACCCAGCCATTCTCCCCGGTGACCCGCGGATCGAACGTGATCGACAGGTCCACCGGCTCGTCGCCGACGCCATCGGCCGCCGGTGCGCCGGCCGGCGGCGCGCTCGTCGATACCCTGGGCGCGGGCGAACCTGTGCAGCCGTGGCTCGACGCATACAGCCCCGCGAGCACGGCGAGCACCGAGCACCACGACCGAGCCCGGCGCGCGAACGCGGTGATCATGCTGCGACGTTCGAAGACGCCCCGCGACAAGTCAAGCCGGACGCACCCGCGTGGTGCGATCTGTCGCGGCCATCGTGCCGTGGTAACGCTGTGGAAACGATGACGATGGTTTCCAGACCCGCGCGCCACCACCACTCGTACGACGAGTATCTGGTGTACGAGCGCGACAGTGGGATGAAGCACGCGTACGACGGCGGCGAGATCATCGCGATCCCCGGCGGCTCGCGGCGCCACAACGCGCTGGCATCTCGCGTCAGCGCGGCGCTGGAGAACGCCCGCGAGCCGGGCTGCGTCGCCTTCCAGTCGGACCAGCGGATCCGCATCCTTGCCACGGGCAAAGCCACGTATCCCGACGCTTCGATGGTCTGCGGCACGATCGAGGGCGATCCTGCCGACCCGACCGGCGCGACGATCACCAACCCGATCCTGCTCGTCGAGGTCCTGTCACCGTCCACCGAGCAGGACGACCGCGGCGACAAGTGGCAGCACTATCAGCTCCTGCCTTCGCTCCAGGAGTACGTGCTGGTCAGTCAGTCGCATGCCCGCGTGGAGTGCTATCGACGTCTCCCCGCCGGCGGCTGGGAGTACCACGACGCGACGGAAGGGACCGTGCGGCTGGTGTCCGGGGCCGTGCTCGACCTGCGCCGGCTCTACACGCAGCTACCGGACTGAGCTGTCCCTCGCGCGCGCTGGACGCGATCGCTCCTGCGGTCGAAGCGATCTGCGGGATCCGTGCGGAGCCGCCGGGCGAGCTCGCGGCGCGCTGCCCCATGGATCGAGGCCCAGCTGATCCGCGAACACCGCGGGCTCGACCTGAATCGCGAACCGCGGTGCTCGGGCGCCGCTGCATACCACTCCGAAGCGATCCCCCTGTCCTCGCGAGCACGCGGTTACGAGCAGGCGGTTGGTCCACGCATCGCAGCGCTGGATCTGTGACGGCTGACGCGCGACCACACGTGTACAGCCTCCTCGGCACGACGTGGTCGGTGCGGTCTCGCTTGCGCAGCATCGTCGCGAGTCCGGTGTCGATGATGTGGTGCTCGCACCTCGATCGGCCAGGAACTTGACATGGAGCTCCTGAGGGTGAACATCGTGGGATGAGCGCCGCCCAGGTTCTCGCCCTCGAGATCTCCGAACCTCTGACGTGGGCCGAGATCTGCGCTCGCCATCCCGACGAGTGGGTATGCTTGGTCGAGATCGACTTCACGCACCCGAACGGCCTGGAGTTCCGGACCGCCCGGGTGATCGGCCATGGGAAGACCCGGCGCGTGTCACTCGATCAGGCAACAACCGGCTTTGCACAATACGACGAGATAGGGCACTTCTACACGGGCCGCATCACCGAAACTCCGCTTCGCCCAGTAGTGATTATCGATGACGAGACGCGAGACGCCTTTCGCTACCCACGGTGAGCTGATCATCGTCAGAGCTCGCGTCACAGGACCGCGCAGGATGATGACAGTGCCTCTGGTGCTTGATACCGGAGCCGTTTACACGACGATCACCCCCCAGGTTGCCGAGACAGTCGGGTACAGCGGACGCGACGGGCTCCGGAGAACTCGCGTCCGGACCGCGATCGGCAGCGAGCAGGGCTACGTGCTTGCGACCGCGCGGTTCGCCGTGCTCGGGCTTATCGCGAACGAATTCCCGGTCCACGTGTTCGACCTCGGCCACGAGATCAGCGGCCTGCTCGGCCTGAACTTCCTGTCCTTGCTCAATTACGAGATCCGCTCCATCGAGCACCGGATCCTCGTCGAGCCGGTCGCGTCGCCCACCGCGTAAGACGACCTCACGTCGGTCAGCAGCGTTGGGCGCCCACCACTCGCCTGTACGCCGCGGTAGCATGGGTGCCGTGAGCGTCGTGACCTCGACGTTGATGCAGGCCCACCTGGTGAGGGCGCTCGCGGCGGAGCTTGATTCTCGATACATTGTTCGGAGACATCGATTCTCTTGTCTTGAATCCAGAATTGATGACTGAACTTGAATCCCAAAACCCTGGCTTCTATCTCGACGAGACGGCCTTGCGCCGAAGGGTAGCTTTCGCCTACCAAAGGCTTCTTGGTCTTACTCCGTGATTATTATTACATTTCCGACTTCCCATCGTGACCTCGACGTTACGTGCAGGCCACCTGGTGAGAGCGCTCGAGGCGGAGCTGGCCGGACCGTACAGCGTGCTGCCTCGCGCCACGTCTCCTGCGTCACCAGATGGATCGGCAAGCCCCCATGGTATAGCCTGGCGTCATCGAGGAAGTGGCCATGGCTGAGGTTCATCCCTATTACGAGGCGCACCGCGGCGCGATGGAAGCTGCGATGCTGCAGCGCCTTGATCTGGCGGAGGAGATGTTGCGCGGCCTGCCGCAGGTCTCCGACATCGAGCGCGTCAGGCGCGAGGTGATGGCCGAATTTGCCGTCGTCCTCACCCAGATGCCTTATGTCGGCGGCGCCGCCAGCCGCATGAGCGATTTCTTCATCAGGCTGATCGGCTTCATGGCGATCGGCCGGGTGCTGCGGCGGCACGGCGTGCCCTTGCCCGTGATCGGCGAGATCGAGCGCGAGAGCTACAAGGCCCAACTATTGACCGTGCCCGAGAGCGAAAGGCTGGCCTCGGGACGCCAGTTCATGTCCGCGGAGAACCAGGCCTTGCTGCGCGAGCAGGCGGCCAAGAGTCTTGCGCAGGAGTACACGGAGGATTTCGTCTACGATTTCGTCGAGCCCGGGCCCGGCGACAATTTTGAGTTCGGCATCAACTACAAGGCGTGTGGCTTCTGCAAGTTCGCCGCGCGCCACGGCGATCACGAAATCCTGCCGAGTATCTGCGGACTTGATTTCGAGGCCTACGCGACGCGCGGCATTCGCCTGGAGCGAACCCAAACCCTGGCGGGCGGCGCGACCCATTGCAATTTCCGCTTCTCGAAGCTGGAGTCGGAATAGCGAATTGTGCATGTCGGCCGCAGCATTGATACAGGCGCCGTTCCGGGCAGGTCGGCGGGCCCCGGCTCACACGACCGTGTCCTCGAGGGTCTCGGGGGCGAACAGCTCGGCGGGGGCGAAGGCGCGGCGGATCAGGCCCTGGGCGTGGGAGTAGCCGATCAGCGTGGCGAGCGTGGGCTCGTTGCCGGCCAGGCCGTAGCTCCAGTAGTCCTTGCCGAGGATCGCGCGGGTCGCCTCGAGCTCGGCGGCGAGCCAGGGCAGCATGTAGCGGAGCGAGGCGGTCTCGTCCATACCGTGCCAGGCCTGGTCGCGAGCGGCGACCAGCGCCCGAAACAGCGAGCGGGCGGCCCAGCGGTTGGCGTCGTAGACGTCGCGGCGGAGCACGACGACGTGCATGATCGGAAAGATGCCGGTCTTGTAGAAGTAGTCGGCCTCGGCCGCGCGAACGTCGGGGAACAGCCGGCGCACCGCCGGGTGGCCGGCGCGGAAGCACTGCGGGGTGCGCGGCGAGTAGATCGCGTCGAGCTCGCCGTCGGCGAGCATGTCCGAGAGGGTGCGGCCCGGCGGGATCGGGGCGATGTCGAGGTCGGCGGGGAGCTCGACCGCGAGCTTCTCGGCGCGGCCGGGGGTGTGCAGGCCGCCGGTGCGGTAGCGCGCCGAGGCGACCGGGACGCCGTGGTGCTCGGCGAGCAGGCCGCGGATCCAGACGTTGGCGGTGAGCTG
Organism: Kofleriaceae bacterium; assembly: GCA_036403075.1. Taxonomy (GTDB): domain Bacteria; phylum Myxococcota_A; class Polyangia; order Haliangiales; family Haliangiaceae; genus JABFXX01. Next base: position 27,139 of record DASWRS010000242.1, on the reverse strand, counting down.
GTACTCGGCGACGCCGACGGTGCGGCCGGCGAGGTCCTCGGGGCGCGTGATGCCGCTGGGGTGGTGGATGTAGATGCCGCCGTGGCGGAACGAGCGCGACAGGAACGCCGGGATCGCGACGAACCGGCCGGGGCCGGCGTCGGTCATGCTGATGAGATAGCTCGACAGCGACAGCTCGGCGGCGTCGAACTCGGCGAACCGCGCCATGCGAAAGAAGATGTCCTCGACCGGCAGGCGGAGGCAGACCAGATCGATGCCCTCGGGGACGATGCTGCCGTCGTGGAGCGCGCGGGTGCGATCGTAGTCGCCGCACGCCAGGGTCAGGCGCAGCCGGCTCACGACGGGCCTCCCGCGCCTGGGCCGGCGGCGCCGGGCTGCCGGGCGCGCTGGATCTGGGCATAGACCCGGGCGCGCAGCTCGGCGAACCGCGGCGAGGACCGGGTCGCGAGCTGGTCGCGCTCGGCCGGCAGATCGATGGCGAGGTTCTCGATCACCCGGGTGGGCGAGGACGACAGGATCAACACGCGCTGTGCCATGTAGACGGCCTCGTCGATGTCATGGGTCACGAACAGGAGGGTGACGGCGTGGCGGCGCCACAGGCTGCGGGTCAGGTCCTCGAGGTCGGCGCGGGTCTGGGCGTCGACCGCGGCGAACGGCTCGTCCATGAGCAGCAGCTTGGGCTCGTAGGCGATCGCGCGGGCGATCGCGACCCGCTGCTGCATGCCGCCCGAGAGCTGCCAGGGATACGCGCCGGCGGCGTCGGCGAGGCCGACCTCGGCGAGCGCGGCGTTGACCCGGCCGCGGACGTGGTCGCGCGCCGCCTTGCGCTGGCGCAGCGGGAGCGCAACGTTGTCGTGGACGGTGAGCCAGGGAAACAGGCTGCGGCCGTACTCCTGGAACACCACCGCCATCGCCGGCGGCGGGCCGTCGACGCGGACGTCGTCGAGCGCGACCTCGCCGGCGCTGGGATCGAGCAGGCCGGCGACGCACTTGAGCAGGGTGGTCTTGCCGGCGCCCGACGGGCCGACGATGGCGACCAGCTCGCCGGCCGCGCACGAGAAGCTGAGGTCGCCGATCGCCTCGACGATCCGGCCGTGGTCGTCGTAGACCTTGCGCAGGTGGCGGACGTCGAGCAGCGGTCGGGTCATGCGTCGCCTCGCCGGGTCCGGCGCAGGCCGTGGTACCAGCCCAGCGCGCGGGCCTCGAACACGCGGAACACGAGCGACAAAGCGAAGCCGAGCACGCCGAGCAGGAGGATCCCGCTCCACATCTCCGGGATCGAGAACCCGCGCTGGAAATCGACGATCGCGTAGCCCAGGCCGCTCGAGCTGGCGAACATCTCGCTGATCACCATGAGGATGATCGCGATCGACAGCGCCTGGCGCATCCCGGTCACGATCTGCGGGCTGGCGCCGCGCAGCACCAGGACGCGCAGCCGCCGCGCGCCGGTGATGCCGTAGCACCGGCAGGTGTCGGCCAGGACCTCGTCGACGGCGCGCACGCCGTCGATCGTGTTGAGCAGGACCGGCCAGATCGCCCCCGAGACGATGACCAGCAGCTTCATCGGCGTGCCGATCCCGAACAGCAGCATGAACACCGGGACCAGCGCCGGCGGCGGGATCGCGCGCACCAGCTCGAGCGTCGGCTCGACCACGGCCCGGAGCCGCGGCCGCGCGCCGAGCGGCACGCCCAGGCCGACGCCGAGCACCACCGCGCCGGCGTAGCCGAGGAGCAGCCGCGCGGTGCTGGGCAGGACGTCGCTGGTCAGCCGGGCCGACCACGTCGGGCCGAACACGGCGAGGATCCTCGGCAGCGGCGGCAGGTAGAAGCTCGTGCTGCCGGCGCTGGCGATCCACCACAGCGCGAACAGCGCCGCGGGCAGCGCCAGCACCCGCACCAGCCGCCGCGCCACGGCGGTCATCGCGCCGCCTCGAGCCGCACCGAGGTGTGCCAAGCCAGCATGCGGCGCTCGAGCGCGCGGAACCCGACGTTGACCGCCACGCCGATCAGCCCGACGGCGAGGATCAGCGCGTACATCGCCGGCACGGCGCTCGATGCCATCGCCACGCCGATCTCCTTGCCCAGGCCCGGCGTGCCGATCATCAGCTCGGCGGTGATCGCGAGGATCAGCGCCACCGCCGCCGACAGCCGGAGCCCGGTCAGGATGTACGACAGCGCCGTGGGCAGGACCAGGTAGCGGATCGTCGCCCACGGCGTGAAGCGATACGCCAGCGCGGTGTCGCGCGCGACCGGATCGACGTCGCCGACGCCCTGGATCACCTGGAGCAGGATCGGCCAGAACGACGCATAGACCACCAGGAGCAGGGTCGAGCGCAGCTGCGCGCCGTAGAGCAGGACGGCGACCGGGATCAGCGCCACCGACGGGATCGGGCGCAGGAACTCGATCGTCGACGCGGTCGCCACGCGCAGCCCGCGGACGCTGCCGATCGCGACGCCGAGCACCAGGCCCAGCGCGACGGCGATCGCCAGGCCCAGCGCCCAGCCGTGGATCGTGTCGAGCAGCGCGCGCCAGAACGCCGCGCCGGTCGCCTCGCGACCCAGCGCCGCGAGCATCGCGGTCGTGGGCGGCAGGTAGCGCGGCGAGACCAGGCCGATCCGCGGGATCAGCTCGAACACCGCGGCGGCGCCGACGAGCCCGAGCGCGCCGAGCCCCGCGCGTGACGCCGGCGACGCGCGCCGGGGCGCCGGCCGGCTCATTGCAGGAGCGCGTCGACGTTCGGCTTCTCGCTCACCAGCTTGTCCTGGACCATCAGGTCGGCCAGCACGTCGATCGACGCGCGGTTGATCTGCGGCGTCCACACCGGCAGGTTGAGCTTGCCGGCGATCGCCGGATCGATCTTCGTGTAGGTCAAGAGGATCGCGCGCGCCTCGTCGGGGTGCTCCGACGCGTAGCTCAGGCCCTTGTTGATCGCCGCGGTGAAGCGCTTGACCACGTCGGGGTTGGCCTTCACGTAGTCGCGTGTCGTGAAGTACGCCGCGATCATCAGGCTCGGCGCGGTGTCGGCGAAGTTCCAGTCGAGCACCGTCGCGCCCTGGTTCCGGGCCACGGTGAGGAACGGCTCGACCACCCAGGCCGCGTCGACCCGGTTCTGGCCGAGCGCCGCCGGCATCTCGGGGAACCGGACCTCGATGAAGTGGATCTTGTCGGGATCGCCGCCGGCCTTGCGCATCGCGGCGCGCACGGTGACGCCGCCGATGTTGTTGACCTGGTTGACCGCCACGGTCTTGCCCTCGAGGTCCTTGAGCGTCTTCACCGGCGAGCCGGCGGGGACCAGGATGCCGCCGAAGTCCTCGGCCTTGCCGGTCGAGAAGTTGCCGGCGGCGATCACCTGCAGCGGCAGGCCCTTGGCGTGGGCGAGGAGCAGCGAGATCACGTTGGCAAACGCGATCTGGTACTGGCCGCTGATCACGCCCGGCACCGACTCCGCGCCGCCCTGCGTGTTCTGGATCGTGAGATCGAGGTTCTGCTCGGTGAAGAACCCCTTGGCCTTCGCCAGGTAGAGCGGCGCGACGTCGACGATCGCGATCGCCGCGACCGTCAGCTTGGTCGCCCCCGCGCCGCCGCCCGCGGGCTCGGCACTGCCGGGCGCCTTGGTCTCGGATGCGCTGCCGCCGGAGCCGGCACCGGATCCAGCGCCCGAATTCGACCGGCCGCAACCAAGCGCGAACAGCGCGCCGAGCGCGCACATCCAGGACAGAGCGTGGCGCCGCATGGGTCCTCCCGGGGAAACGTCGTCGGAGAAGGCGACGCAGCGTAACAAACCCTGCATCGCGCGCAAGCAGCATCGCCCGGGGCGCCGGCACAGGCCTTGCTTGACCGGTGGCTCGAACGTCTTTGGATCTTGGGAGAGGGCACAATGCAACAGACCGTTACACCGAACCTGTATCACCTGACTGGACACCAACTTCACATCACGTACGCGACCTCGGGTATCGATGGCAAACCGAGCCTGACCTACCAGGACACCCATGCCGCCCGGTCGTTCCGCGGCGACGAGATCCGCAGCGTCGAGTGCGATCTGGGCACCCTGGTCAGCGTCACCTTGCAGATGACTCCCGATCTGGGGTCGACCACCCTCAGCGTGCTCATTCCGCGCATGCGCGTCGCGCAAGGCACAAGTGCCACCGTGCACACCGATTGTGTCACCGCCCTGCACCGGACCGCGTTCGCGCCGCAGCTGCTGCACGGCCAGCTCGATAGCTACACGGTGACGAGCTGCCACGGCACCGCGCAGGCCGTGGTGTTCTGACCGGCTAGAGCTCGAGCTTGAGCAGCCGCTGGGCGTTGCCGCGGTAGATCTGGTCCTTCTGGGCGGCGGTGAGCTCGAGGCTCTCAATCACCTCGATGGTCTCGCGCGCGTACATGCCGGGCGCGGGCTCGAACGGCATGTCCGAGGCGAACACCACGTGGTCGACGCCGAAGAACTCCAGGCCGCAGCGCGTGGCGGCCCGGGCGCCAAACAGCGCGGTGTCGGCGTAGAAGTTGCGGAAGTAGTCGATCGGCCGCCGCTTCATCGAGCGCCGCAGCGCGACGTAGTCGACGTCCGAGGTCCGCGTGCCGAGCTGATCCCAGCCGTGGCCGACCCGGCCCTCGAAGTACGGGATCATCCCGCCCATGTGGTGCGTGATGATCTTCAGATCGGGGTGGCGATCGAACACCCCCGAGAACACCAGGCGCGACATCGCGACGCTGGTCTCGTACGGCCAGCCGAACGTCCACCAGATCTCGTACTGCGAGCGATCCTCGCCGCGGTAGTCCGGGAAGTCCGCGCCGCGCGCCGGGTGCATCCAGATCGGCAGGTCGCGCCGCGCGGCCTCGGCGAACAGCGGCTGGAACTGCGGATCGTCGAGCGGCCGGCCGGCGACGTTGGTGAAGATCTGTACGCCCCGCGCGCCGAGCTGATCGACCGCGCGGTCCAGCTCCTTCATCATCTCGTCGGGGTGGTTCATCGCCAGCGACGCGACAAACGCCGGGAACCGGTCTGCGTGCTTGTGCACCAGCTCGGCGAGCTGATCGTTGGCCGCGCGGGCCATCACCGCGGCGCGTTCCGGCGGCGCGAGGACCTCGAGCGGCGGCGACGGCAAGGTCAGGACCTGGCGGAAGTCGCCGAACTCGTCCATCGCGCGGAACCGCGCGTCGAGATCGACGATCGTCGCGATGTTCGAGACCCGCTTGCCCATGTCCTTGCCGGCCGCGCCGTCGGCGATGAACTGGTCGAAGAACCGCCGGGGATAGAGATGGTTGAAGATGTCGATCTTCATGACGCCCCGACCTTACCCTGGACGGAGGCCACGAGCGCCGCGGTCGCAGCGAACGCGAGCGGCACCGCCGCGATCAGGAACAGCTGCGGCGTCTTGCCGACCAGCATGCCGCCCAGGATCGGGCCCAGGATCGAGCCAATCCGGCCGATGCCGAACGCCCAGCCGACGCCGGTCGAGCGATAGGCGGTCGGGTAGGTCTCGGCGGCGAGCGCATTGGCGCCGTTCTGCGCGCCGATCACGGCGAAGCCGGACGCGAACACGGTGGCGATCAGCCAGACCTGCGACGTGCCGGATGCGCCGATCAGGAACACGCACCCGGCCGCGCCCACGTACATCAGGGCGAGCAGCCGGAACGACCTGCGCCGATCCATGAGCTTGCCGAGCACGACCGCGCCGAGCGAGCCGCCGACCTGGAACAGGGTGGTGATCAGGATCGCGCGCTCCTGGCCGAGGCCGACGTCGTGCATGATCGTCGGCAGCCAGCTGTTGATGAAGTACAGATCGAGCAGGTTAGCGAAGAACATCGCCCACAGCAGCAGGGTGAGCCAGTGCCGCCCGCCGAGGAACAGCTGCTTGACCACGAAGCCGCCGCGCACGCCGTCCTCGGCCAGGGTGAGCTCGCCGCGCGTCGCGTCCGGCGCGTCGGGCGCGATCCGGCCCAGGTACCTGACCGCCCGCGGGTCGCGCGGATCGTTCCGCAGCAGGAAGCGGATCGACTCGGGCAGGAAGCCGATCACCGCGACCGCGACCAGGCACGGCAGGATGCCGCCGATGACGAACACGCCTTGCCAGCCCCAGCGCGGGATCACGCCCGCGGCGACCCAGCCGACCACGGCGGCGCCGATCGAGAACCCGCAGAACATGATCATGACCGCCGAGGCCCGGACCCGCTGCGGCATGAACTCGGCGGTGAGCGCGATCGTGTTGGGCATTGCGCCGCCCATGCCAAAGCCGGTCAGCAGCCGGAAGACGATCAGCCAGGTCACCGAGCCGGCGGTGGCGGTGAGCAGCGAGCCCAGGCCGAAGATCAGCGGACAGACGATCAGCACGGGGCGGCGCCCGACGCGATCGGCCAGCGGGCCGAACACCATTGCGCCCAGCATCATCCCGACGAGCCCGACCGAAAGCACCGGCCCGAGGTCCGCGCGCACGATGTGCAGGTCGGCGCTCAGCCGGGGCGCGACGTAGCCCATGATCTGGGCGTCGAAGCCGTCGAGCAGGACGATCGCGGCGCAGATCGCCACGACGCCGATCTGGAACCGGCTGATCGGCCGATCGTCGAGCAGGCGGCGGACATCGATCGCCTCGGCCATGGCGCGGCGAGCGTAGGCAAAGCGCGATGGGAAGACAAGTGCGATTGCCCCGGGCGCGAGCACGAACGATCCGGCGCCTCGACGAGCGCGGTCGAGCTGACCTGCGCAGCCCAGACATCGCCAGATGGCGATACAGCGTGTGGTCTGTGACGCAGCCGATCACGGGGTCGGCGAGGGACGTGAAGCAACACGCCCGCGTGTCACAACCCGCCGATCACATCCTGACCGGCGCGAACGCCCGGTCAGTTGCAGCTGCCGGCGGTCCAGCGCGTGAACGGCTGGCCGGTGGTCGGGTCGGTGGCCTCGGCGCTGGTGACGCACTGGCCGGTGGTGGCGGTGACGCCGAAGCTCGCCGGGTTGGTCGCGATGCTGAACGAGCCGGTGACCTGGACGCGGTCGGTCGCGTCGTCGCCGCGCAGGCTGCCGTCGAGCAGCACGCGGGTGACGTCATAGACCGGCGGGCTGTCGCCGAGCACGGCGTGGTCGACCGTCATCCGCAGGTCGAGCCTCGGCGTGACCGCGACGGTCTCGGTCCCCGTCGCCGGGTCGCGGCTCAGCGTGACGTCGAGCGCGCGGCCGTGGTCCGGGTTGAGATCGACGGTCTGCGCGCGCACGCCGCTGATCGAGACCACGGTGGTGCGGCCGCCCAGCCCGAGGTGAGTCAGCGCGAGCGGCTGACCGTCGGAGAACCCGGCATTGGCCGTGACGCCCGGCAGATCGAGCTCGAAGCGCTTGCCTGCGCTGTCCGCCGGCAGCTTGACCGCGGTCTCGCCCAGGCCGATCGCGAGCGCGCCGGACCTGGCGTGGCCGTCGAGCGTGACCGCGACCACGGGGGCCTTGGCCGACGCCAGCACGAACGCGCCCGGGCCCGCGAGGTCGGCGCCGGCCGCGGCCGACTTGATCGACAGCGCGCGGTCGATCGACGCCGACAGCTTGACCTTCGCGGCGCCGAGGACCTCGAGCTTGCCGGTGATCCGGCCGCCGAGCGCGACGTTCGGCAGGTCCTCGTCGAACACCGCGGCGAGCGCGACGAACGCGCGCTGGGCACCGTCGAGATCGACCGTGACCGCGAACGAGGTGTGGGTCAGCGTCAAGAGCAGCGGCTCGTCGTGATCGGCGTCGAGCTGGACCGCGAACACCAGCGCGCCGCCGTCTCTGGCGACGCGGATCCGGAGCTCGGCCTTGGCGAGCTGCGCGGCACACTTTGGATCGATGGTCTGGACCTCGGCGTTGTTGCCGTCGAACGTGGTCCGGGTGCAGACCAGCGACGCCGGCACCTGGTAGACGCCGTCGCCGACGTGGTTCGCGTCGGTGAACAGCTTGTCGTTGAGGTAGGCGACCTCGGCGTCGGCGTCGATCGTGGCGCCGGGGGTGCCCGGGTCGGCGACGGCGGCGTGTTCGACCAGCCGCGCGGTCATCGCCTGCAGCGGCGCGCTGATCGGCGAGTCGCTGCCGAGGATGCGATCGATCATCGACAGCGCCGTCGAGCCGGGCAGCGCATCGCTGCTGCCGTCGAGCGCGGCGCTGGTCTCGCGCAGCACGTTGCCGAGGTCGCCGGTGATCGAGCTGCGGACCTCGGTGGGAGTCGGAGGATCGTCGTGGCAGCCGAGCGCCGCGACGGCGGACAGAGCACACAGTGCGAGGAGCGAAGCGGGCGGTTTGCGCATGAAGCCAGAGGACGTTCCAAGCAACGTGCCAGTCGCCCGCGCGCCCGGTCTGCCAGATCGTGCCGCGACATCGCTGTCGGGCGGCGTCGCAAGGCCGCGCCGGATCACGGGTTCGCGGGGGTGTGACCGCCGCGTCATGTGAACAGCTTTGCACGTTCGGGTGTCAGGACCCCGACGGTGCTGTCGTGATCCACCACGCCAGCGTCAAGGCCGGATCTTGCCGCGCCGCGGCCGATCAAGCCAACCTCACGATGTCGCGCGCACGAACGATTCCCCGCGCGTGGCAATTCCTGGTATCCGTGCGCGCGATGAAGCTGGCGAGACGGATCGGGCGGTCGGGGATCACCTTTGCACGGGGCATCGCACTCGGTGTCGCGCTCGTCGCCCTCGGCGCCGGATGCGCCGGATCAGGCCTCGGCGCCACCGACGATGGCTCCGCCGGCGATGTCTCCGCCGGCACATGGTCGGCGGCGGGCACGACGACGCTCCGCGTGCACTACGACACCGGCCTCGGCCACCGGATCGCGATCCGCGGCTCGGCGGCGCCGCTGTCGTGGACCGCGGGCAAGGACGCGACCTGGTCGACCGGCAACGTCTGGGTCGCGTCGTGGAGCGCGGCCGCCGGTGACGTCGACGTCAAGCCGCTGATCGACGACGCGCGGTGGTCGACCGGCGCGAACTACCGCGTGCGCGCCGGCGCCACGGTCGACGTCTACCCGTTCTTCGGCCCGGCCGTGGGCAGCCGGATCCAGGCGACCGGGTTCTGGTCGCCCGAGCTCGGCAACAGCCGCACGCTCGTGATCTACCTGCCGCCGAGCTACCGCGAGAACGCGCTCAAGCGCTACCCGGTGCTGTACATGCATGACGGTCAGAACCTGTTCGACGCGGCGACCTCGGCGTTCGGCACCGAGTGGCAGGTCGACGAGCACGTCGACGCGGCGGTCGGCGCCGGCCAGATGGACGAGGTGATCGTCGTCGGCGTCGACAACACGGCCAACCGGATCTGGGAGTACACGCCGTGCTGCGATCCGACCTACGGCGGCGGCGGCGCCGACACCTACGAGCGGTTCCTGATCGACACCGTGAAGCCGTTCATCGATCAGAGCCTCCGCACCCTGCCCGGCAAGGACAACACCGCGGTGATGGGCTCGTCGCTCGGCGGCCTGCTGTCGTTCTACCTCGCGCGCAGAAACCCCACCGTGTTCTCCCGGGCGGGGTGCCTGTCGAGCTCGTTCTGGTGGAACAACCAGGCGCTCACCGTCACCGTCGAGCAATCGACGACCCACGTGCCGGTCAAGCTCTACCTCGACGCGGGCACCAGCAACGACGGCCTGCCCGAGACCACGCGCATGGACAGCGCGCTCCTGGCCGACGGCTACGTCCAGGGCCGCGACCTCGACTTCGTCACCGCGCAGGGCGGCTCGCACAACGAGGCGTCGTGGGCGGCGCGCGTCGCGATCCCGCTGACCTGGCTGTTCCCCTGGCAGAGCACGGTGTACTGACCCGCCGCCGATCAGCGCTTGACCGGCGCGGCGGCTTCGCGCATCGGATCGCTCGGCGCCGCATCGTGAGTGACCACGAGCGGGCAGCGCCGGCAGGCCTCGCGGCCAGACTGGTGAAACCACCGGCAGTCGCCGCGGATCCGGCACGGCGGCAGCGCCAGCGACGCCACCGGCACCAGCTGGACCAGCCGGGTCACCAGCGTGCAGTCGTGGCCGCTCCAGTGCGAGCACGCGCCCTCTTGGCAGGGGGCGGCAAACCGGTAGACCTCGGTCGGCCGCACCGGCTCGGTCAGCGCGAGCAGCTCGGGGGTCACCGGCATCGGCGCGTCGAGGTACTGCACCTCCGGCGGGCTCGTCGTGTGATCGACCACGCCGAGCACCACCGCCGACGGCGTCTCGGGCTGCGCGCTCGGGCACATCAGCTGCGACGCGAGGGCCGCGCCGCGCCGGGGGCTCGAACCGTCGGCGGTCACGCCTACGCCATCGGCTTGAGCAGCGTGTTCGGCGGCGCGAACCCGACCAGGATCGCCCCGCCGACGACGGACTGCGTCGGCTTGAGCTTCACGCCGGTCGCGACCGAGACACCGGCGGTGATCTCGCGGGCGATCTCGCTGGCATCGACGCCACGCGCGGCAAGGTTTGCCTGCTCGATCAGGATGCCAATCGTGGTCCCGCCGCCCGGCAACTGGACCTTCTTGAGCACTGCCTTGACCGAGGCGCTGGTCGCGGCGGCCAGGCTCGTCGCCTTGATCGCCCGCGGCTTCCTCGTCGCTGACCTCGATGATTTCCTTGCAGCAGCCATCTGATCTCTCCTTCACAACCACGACAACGGCCGGACCACAGCGAAGCAGGACACCCATTGCCCCGCTCCAGCCTCTCATGGTGTGAGGCGGTCCCACCGAAGTCAAGGACGAGCACGCGGCAGCACCGGCCGCGCCGTGCTCCGGGCCCGTGCGTCGCGCGGCCCGGGCGGGTACGGTTTGACCATGCTGTCGCGCCGCGATGTCCTCCGGATCACCGCCGCCTCCGGGATCGTCGCCTGCGCGCCGAGGCTCACCCGCACCGCGCTCGCGCGCGGGCCGTCCCCGGCGGCGCCCCCTCGAGCCATGTCGACACCGACGATCAACACGCGGCAGATCCCCCGGACCAAGGAAGCGCTCCCCACCGTGGGGCTCGGGACCTGGCAGGCATTCGACGTCGACCCCGCCCACCGCGCGGCGCAGGTCGAGGTCATGAAGCAGTTCCTCGCGCTCGGCGGGCGGGTGATCGACTCGTCGCCGATGTACGGCCGCGCCGAGCAGGTGGTCGGCGACGTGCTCGCCGATCTCGGCGCGACCGGCACGCCGTTCCTGGCGACCAAGGTCTGGACCCGCGGCAAGCGCGAGGGCATCGCCGAGATGGAGCGGTCGCGCACGCGGATGCGCGCCCAGCGGATCGATCTGATGCAGATCCACAACCTGCTCGACTGGCAGACTCACCTGCCGGTGCTGCGCGAGATGAAGCAGGCCGGGACGATCCGCTACCTCGGCGTGACGCACTACTCGCATGGCGAGCTGCCGCAGATCGAGCGCCTGATGAGGACCGAGGCGCTCGACTTCATCCAGGTGCCCTACAACCTGGCCGATCGCGCGGTCGAGGCCCGGGTGCTGCCGGCCGCGGTCGACACCGGGACGGCGGTGCTGGTGATGCGTCCGTTCGAGGAAGGCGCGCTGTTCCGCCAGGTCAAGGGCAAGCCGCTGCCGGGCTGGGCCGCCGAGCTCGATTGCACGAGCTGGGCGCAGCTGTTCCTGAAGTTCATCATCGGCCACCCGGCGGTGACCTGCCCGATCCCCGCGACCGCCGACGCCAGGCACCTCGCCGACAACATGAAGGCCGGCTTTGGCCGGCTGCCCGATGCGGCGCAGCGCCGGGCGATGATCGCCGCGCTCGACAAGTAGGGCGGCGGCTCGGGTGGCCCGGTGTGCCGGGTAGGCCGCGTGGGCGGGTAGGCCGCGTGGGCGGGTAGGCCGGGTAGGTGTGACGGGTCTGCACGAAATCGCGCATGACCCGTCAATAGCGATCCGTCGCAGACAGCTCCTGCGCCGCGCGTCGTAGAACGGGCATGCGCGGCGGTGATCGCTGCGCGCCATGACCGCGGACGAGATCGGTGTCGGGGACACCGGCGGCCGCGTCGTGCCTCCGCACGAAAGGGAGCTCCATGTCTTCTGCCATCACGAGATTGTCGCGCGCGGTTTTGTGGGCCGTCCTGGCGGTGTCGCCGGCGTGCGGTGCGCACGCGCTGACCGCGGGCCTGAGTGCATCGGGCGCGTCGGGCGCGTCGGGCGCATCCGGCGCATCCGGCGCATCGAGCGCATCCGGCGCATCCAGCGCGTCGGGCGCGCCGAGCGCAGTGACCGCGCCGAGCGAAGTGGGCGCGGCTGCCGGGGCCACGCGCGCCGCACCGCCGGCTGCTCCGGGCGCCGCGTCGGAGGTCACCTCCGACGCCGTAGCCGACGCGTCGGACCCCGACGCCGAGCCCGTGAGCTCGCCGTTCGCCGATCCGCGCTGCCCGCGGAACGTCGTCAAAAAGAACTGCGATCTCTGGCTCGCCGTCGTCGGCCATCCGCTCGACGAGGCCACGCGCCGCGCGCGCGCCGCCGGCTACACCCGCACCATCGACGTACGCACGTCGGACGACTTCGACCCCGCGTGCAAGGCCGGCACGGTGTGCGGGATGACGCCGACCCGCTGGGAGCTCAACGACGGCGACGTCCTGACCTTGTGGGTCAATCGCGGCGCCGCGATCTCGCGGCCGGACTGATGCCATGCCGCAGAGGGTTGAACAAACGGGAGACCGCGCACGCGGCAACGCGAGGTTTGAACAAACGGGAGACCGCGCACGCGGCAACGCGCAGCGCCGCGACGACGGTCTGGCCACGAGCGGAGATAGATTCCCAGGCCGGGTGGGCCTTCGCCGGCGGGTCGTGAGGATGGCACGGACGCCCGATCGCAATACGGCCGTTAACAGACGGAGCGAGGGGCCAGGACCGCGTCGCAAGCGCGCGTGTTGGCGTTCTCGCCCACCCCCGTGCAGCGCTCGGATCCACGGCGACCGGGCACGGGCCGGGCACGGGCGGGGCACGGGCGGGGCACGGCGGGGCACGGGCGGGGCACGGGCCGGCCGCATTCACCACACACAGCCGATCACAGATCTGTATTTCACACAGGAGATGACGATGAATCGATTCCAACTCATGATGCTGGCAGCGGCAGGGGCAGGGGCAGGGTCTTTGTGCGCGGCCGGGGCGGCGTCGGCGGCGCCGCCGGCGTGGTGCAAGGGAGCCTCGGCGGAGCGGCCCGATCTGCAACGGCTGTCGTCCAAAGACGCCCGCGAGGTGATCACCGGCCTTGTCGCCGTCGAGTGCGGAACGCCGCCCGGCCCCGACGACTCCGGCCACGGCCAGATCGAGGGCCACCACGCCGAGATCGAGGCCGCGCGCCAGGCGTGGTCCAGCCGGCTCGGGATGACCGAGGCCGACTGGGCCGACGCGGTGGCCTACGCCCAGACCCCCGAGCACTCGATCGCGGCCGACGTCACGAGCAAGACGCTCGCGGCCGCGACCCCGATCGACCAGTACGCGGTGATCAAGCAGGTCAACGACCCGGGCGCGGACCTCGATCCCCTGTACGCGACCGACATGTTCGAGGCCCACCTGTCGGAGACCGGCCGGCTCGCCTTCCTCGAGACCGCGTGCTTCAACAATGGCCAGAGCGCGCCGGTCGACGCCTCCGGCATGACCGGGACCGAGGTGATCTGGGCGATCTGCCAGGCCGACCTCGACCGGTTCGACGCCGCGAAGCTGTTCGACGAGCTCCGCGCCGACACCTCCCACGGCGGCGCGATCCGGATGAAGCTGCGGGTCGCCGCGTACGAGCTGCCGCGGCGGATCAAGGACCACGCCGCCGAGGTCTCGCGGATGCTGCAGCGCGACGATGCGAGCAAGAAGCTGTTCGAGACCGCCGCGGCGGGGCGCACCGCGTGGGCGGCGGCGATCGGCAAGAACACCCGGCTGCTCGATCTGGTGCTCGCGATGGACTCGGCGGCGATCACCCGGTCGCGCAAGCAGCTCGAGGGTTGCGGCGACGCGACCGAGGCGGCGCTGGCCGAGGCGGTGTCGGAGATCCCGGCCAGGGCGTTCGCCGGGATGCACGACGACCGCGACAACCCGTCGGCCGGGTTCGCGACCAGCGCCGGGCCGGTCCTCGCCGGGTCGGCCGCGGTCAACCTGGCGGCGATCGCGTTCCTGCGCTGCACGCCCGATGCGGACCTGTCCGCGTTCCTGCGAGAGATCGTCGCTGCCGGCCCGCCGTCGCGCGGTCCGCGCAGCGCCGCGCTCGCCCGGATCAAGAGCGCCCGGATCGCGTACGACAAGGCCGGCGCGACCCTGATCTATCCCCGGCCGCGGCCGTTCGGCGCGGCGTACCTCGAGGGCACGCTCCAGGCGCGGAGCACCGGCGGCGCCGTCAAGTCGATGAAGCGCGCGGGTGACACACTCGCGGTCGAGCTGCAGCAGACGCTGGTCAAGCAGCGGGACTGTGTGCGGAGTCACGAGACCGGGAAAGTCTCGCGGATCCGCGGCGACGGCACCGTCGAGTACCAGGAGGTCTGCGACCGCAGCGAGGTCCGGGCGCACGACCACACCTGGACACCGTTCCAGCTGTCGGCGAAGTATGCCGCGTGGCTGAAGCCGGGCGTCGTGCTCTCCTCGACCGGCAAGGATGTCATCGCGGTGTGGCCGAGCGCGGCGGCGAAGCTGCCGTCGATCGTGCTCGGCGGCAAGCTGAAGTAGCCCGGCGCGTGCCGGGGCGTGCCGGCGCGCCGCGGGTATGGCAGCGTAGGGCCGTGACCAGTGAGCTCGAGATCATCACGATCACCAGCCACGACGACGAAGGCCTGCTCGACGAGTTTCACAGCGGGGTGTACTGGGACGTGTTCGCCGAGCAGCAGGAGCCGGTCTCGGTGTGGAAGCGCGCGCTGTGGGGCGGCGCCGCGCCGTACGAGCTGACGATCCGGATCGCCGGCCGCGCGCTCCGCGACCGCGCGCACCGCGCGATCGCCGGCGGCATCGTGTTCGAGCGCTACCCGCGGAGCGGCTGCGGCCTGATCACGTACATGGTGATCGCGCCGTCGGTGCAGCGCCAGGGGCTGGGCCGGCGGCTGCAGCGCGAAGCCGCGCTGAGCCTGTTCGCGGCGGGTGCGCCCGCGGTGTTCGGCGAGGTCAACGATCCGCGGCTCGCCGGCACCGGCGTCGACGAGCCGCTCGACGCGATGTGGCGGCGGCTCGAGCGCAACCAGGCCTGGGGCGCGCGCATCGTCGATACCCGCTACGTGCAACCGGCGCTGGCTCCCGGGCTCGAGCGCGATCACGGGCTGTGCTTGATCGCGCTCGCGGGCGAGCGGCCGCTGCCCGCGGCGATGCCCGGGCACGTCGTGCGTGGCTTCGTCGAGGAGCTCTACGCGGTGACCGAGGGCAGCGGACCGGACCACGAGCTGGTGACCGGCATTCCGGAGCACGTGCCGCTGATCGAGCTCCGGCGCTGAACCGAGCGGGACCGAGCGGGACCGAGCGGAACCGAGCGCGCCTGCCACAGCGGCCGCGAAACACGATCACCCCCGCGCATGTGGTCGCCGGCGCTCGCCGCGCCGACCTGTGCCGCGATGAACGCCCATGCATTACACTGGATCTGGGGGCAGATGCCCCCGCGGCTCGTCAGGACCGCGAGCTTGCCCGGCAATGCCCTGTTCCGCCAATCGTGCGCTGCGCGACACCGCGGCCGGGCGCGTCGCCGGACGAGGCCACCGCGCTGCGGGCTCGGTGAAAAAATCCGGCGACGGCTGCGCGTGCCAGCCGCGCACGGCGGTCCCGGATCGCCCGTGTTCCTGTGTGTGTCCTAGACACGAAGATCACGAATCGACACTTGCGCGGGTGCATAATATTGCCCTTGATAAATTAGATTAGTCTGCCCATAGTGATTCGAAGAGCGACAGACGACTTTCACAGCCAGGGAGTACGTGGAGGGGCCATGTCAGAAGTCGTGGTAACCGGCATCGCGCCGCTGCTCACTCGCCGGAGCGCCGGCTCCGGCATTCGACGTACGCCATGGCCCCACCTGTGCGGCGGCCCGGCGTCGCCGGTGGTCGCGCACGGACCGCTGGTGACCCGGCTCGCCGATGCGATCGCCGCCCACGTCGAGCCCGGGATGCACCTGCACTTCGCGTCGACGCCGAGCCGGTCCAACGCCGCGATCCGCGAGCTCGCGCGCGCGTTCCTCGGCACCCGGCCGGGGTTCCGGCTCAGCAGCACCGGCTTTCACTCGATGGCGCACCTGTTGCCGATGCTCGGGCTCGCCGCACGGCTGACCGCGTGCTTCTTCGGCGATCACTACCCCGCGCCGCGCCCCAACCTGCTGTACACCCGGCTCGCCGCCGAGGGCGTCGCGATCGAGCACTGGGCGCTGTGGACGATGGTCGCGAGCCTGCGCGCCGGCGCCCAGGGCGACGACTGGGTGATCAACCGCTCGCTGCGCGGCACGACGCTGGCGAGCGAGCTCGCGGCACGCGGCGAGTACCGCGAGGTCGCCGTACCCGGCGTGCCCGACGCGCCGCTGCCCGGCCGCCCGGCGCCGATCGCGGCCCACACCCTCGGCCTGTGCGCCGCGCTGCGCCCCGACGTGACCTTCGTGCACGCGGCGGCGGCCGACAGCGACGGCCACGTGATCATGTCGAGCCCGCTGTCCGAGGGGCTGTGGAGCGCGCTCGCGGCGCGCCGCGGCGTGATCGTCACGGTCGAGCGCGTGGTGTCGTCGGCGCTGACCCGCGCCCACGCCGCGGCGATCGCGCTGCCGCCGCACCGCGTGCTGGCGATCTGCGAGGAGCCGTTCGGCGCGCACCCGCAGCCGCTGCACTCCGCGGTCGAGCTCGGGATCCCGTCGTACCGCGACGACCTCGAGCACTACGAGCGGTGGCGCGCGATGACCGACGACCCGGACGAGCTCGCCGCGTTCGTCGACGGCGTGCTGCGCGCACCCGACCCCGGCGCCGCCTACCGCGCCCACGTCGGCGCCAGGCGCCTGGCCGCGCTGTGCGAGCCCGAGCCGGTGATCGCGGCGGCGCCGGTGCCCGAGCCGGCGCTGCCCGCGCCCGAGCCCCACGACCCGGCGGTCGACCAGCTGATCGTCGCCGGCGCCCGCCAGCTCGTGACCCGGGCCCGCGCGGTCGGCGCCCGCGTGCTGATCGCCGGCCTCGGCCAGGCGTTCTTCGCCGCGCGCATGGCCCAGCTCCAGCTCGCCGCCGCCGGCTATTCGCTGCGCGTCATGGTCGAGACCGGGCTCTACGACGTCGACTGCGGCGCCGAGGGCCACGGCTATCTGCTGGCCTACGACAACGTGATCCGGGCGCGCCGGCTCAGCGGGATCGACGACATCCTCGGCGTCCTGGCGTGCGGTGCCGACAACCTGTGCATCGCCGCGCTCGGCGCCGCGCAGGTCGATCGCCACGGCAACCTCAACAGCACGCGGCTCGCGGGCCGGCTGCTGGTCGGCTCGGGCGGCGCGTGCGACATCGCGGCGTCGGTCGAGGAGGTCGTGGTCATGACCCGGCTGTCGCCCGGGCGGCTGGTCGATGACGTCGAGTACATCACCAGCACCGGCCGCGCGGTGGGCTCGGTCGTCACCGAGCGCGGCGTGCTGACCCGGCCGGCGCCGCGCGACCGCGCCTCGGGCAGCCGCGGCGAGACCTGGACGATCGACAGCCTGATCGCGGCGGACCCCGAGCAGACCGTCGAGCTCGCGGTCGCCGCGCTGGCCCGCAACTGCCCGTGGCCGCTGGTCCCCGCCGCCGACCTCGGGTTCGCGCCGGCGATCACCACCGACGAGGCCCGGCTGCTCGACACCCTGGATCCGACGGGCACGTACCGGCAGCGCGCCGGCTAACAGCGAACCGGCCGCGAGAGGACCGCGAAAGGATCACGATGCGAATGGCTCACATGACCCCGGACGAGGTGGCGCCGTGAACCGGCTGCGCACCACCCCGCGGACGCGCGACCGGGTCAGCGAGATCGTCGCGACCGGCTTTGCCTACCCGCAGCTCGTCGTCGACAACGACGGGTTCTTCGCGCGATGCCGGTTCCCGATCACCGACGATCGCGCGGCGCTGATCGCCGAGACCCGCATGGTGCAGCGCCGGTGGTGCGGCGTCGGCGAGAACACCTGGACGATGGCGCGCGACGCGGTCCGCGACGCGCTGGCGAGCGGAGCGGTCGCCGCGGACGAGATCGATCTCGTCGTGGTGTCGTCGTGCTCGACGATCCCGATGGTGAGCTACCCCGACCCCGCCAACCCGGTGGTCGCCGACCTCGCGCCGCTCGTGCTCGCCGAGCTCGGCCGGCAGGACGCGGTCGGGATCGACCTCAAGGCGGGCTACTGCGCCGGCTTCCTGCGCGGGCTCGAGCTGTGCGACGCGATGCTCGACAGCCCGGACTACCGCTGCGCGCTGCTGGTCGCGAGCGACGAGGGCGGCCGGTTCGCGACCGCCGAGACCAACCGCTCGGCGTTCTGCTTCGTGGTCGGTGACGCCGCCGGCGCGGTGGTGCTGCGCAAGCGCCGCGCCGCGCCCCGGGTCGGGCTGCTCGACATGCTCGGCGCGACCGCGGTGGGCCACGCGGCGCTGTCGGGCTGGGGGCCCGACGGCCGGTCGCTGGTCGTGCACGGCGCGCGCGCCGGGCGGGTCGGGCTCGCGCTGATGCTCGACGCCGGACGCCGGCTGCTCGCGCGCAACCAGCTCGCGCCGCGCGACATCGACTGGCTGCTGCCGGCCCAGACCCACGCCTCGACGGTCGAGGCGCTGTGCGACGGCCTCGACATCCCGCGCGACCGGCTGGTGTGGTCGGGCGACGTCACGGGCTACGCCGCGAGCGCGAGCATCGCCGCGACCCTCGGCGCCCGGCTCGCCGATCGCACGCTGCAGAAGGGCGACCTCGTGCTGTCGCTCGCGGTCGGCGCCGGGATGAACGTCGCCGGCGCGGTCTATCACTGTTGACCCGGCATGGTTGACCGGAATGGTTGCCCCGGGTCGACCGCCGGCGCCGCGTGCCGCACGGGGTATCCTGGCGCGACCCGCCATGACCGCGCATGTTCCCGCGTCCGCTCCGGCCTCCGCTTCGGCGTCCGCTTCGGCCTCCGCTTTGGCCTCCGCTCCGGTCCTCGAGACCCCGCGTCTCGTCCTGCGCGGCCATCGCGCCGCTGACTTCGACGACTCGCTGTCGTTGTGGAGCGATCCCGAGGTCACCCGCTACATCGGCGGCAAGCCGTCGACGGGCGAGGAGGTCTGGACCCGGATCCTGCGCTACATCGGCCACTGGGCAGCGCTCGGCTTCGGGTTCTGGCACGTCCGCGACCGCGCGACCGACCGCTTCGTCGGCGAGGTCGGCATCGTCGACTTCCGGCGCGATTTCGCGTTCTCGTTCGACGGCGCGCCCGAGGCCGGCTGGGTGCTGGCGCCGTGGTCGCACGGCCGGGGCTATGCGACCGAGGCGATGTCCGCGGTGCTCGCGTGGGCCGGCGCCGCCCACCCGCGCACGGTGTGCATCATCGATCCGCCGAACCTCGCGTCGCGCCGGGTCGCGGCCAAGCTCGGCTATCGCGAGATCGGCCAGGCTGAGTACAAGACGACACCGGTGATCGTGTTCGAGCGCCAGGCCTGACGCTCAGCGCGCGGGCTTGCGGCGCGGGCGCCGGGCGCGGCGCTTCTCGTCGCGCAGGCACAGGTGCTCGAGGTGGGCGAGCAGCCAGCGGTGCGCCGGCCCGAACGTGACGTCGCCGCGGTACACCGCCGACAGGTACAGCTTGTACTCGTCCTCGCCCCAGGCCTCGACCCGGAGCTTGACCAGCCGGCGGCGCTGCAGGTCGTCGCGCACCAGGTGCTCGGGCAGGTTCCCCCAGCCCAGGCCGGCGCGCAGCAGCGCGTGCTTGGTGTGCAGGTCGCGCACCCGCCAGGTCCGCGACGACAGCACCGCCTGGTCCGGCGGGCCCTCGGCGTGGAGCTCGGACAGCACGAGCTGGATCGCATCGCGCAGCCGCGCCGTCGGGATCGGGCCGCGCACCGCCGCGAGCGGGTGGCGCGGCGCGACCACCGGGATCATCTGGATCGCGGTCAGCACCTTGCGCTCGAGGCCGGGCGCGACGCCGAGCGGGCTGGCGACGCCGATCGTCGCGCTGCCGTCGAGCACCCGCGCCGACACCCCGGTCATTGCCTGGGTGTCGACCCGGAGGTCGACCGACGGGAACTCGTCGCGAAACTCCTCGCACAGCCGGACCAGCGACGCGACCGGGAACAGCATGTCGACGCACAGCGACACCGAGGCCTCGACGCCGGCGACCATGCCCGCGGTCAGCTTGCGCAGGCCGTCGACCTCGGTGCAGATCTTGCGAGCGGCGGCGAGCACCGCCTGGCCCTGGTCGGTGAGCCGGGCGACCTTGGTCGAGCGATCCCACAGCGGCACGCCGAGCTGGGCCTCGAGGTTGGCCATCGCCGTGCTGATCGCCGACTGCACGCGGTGGAGCTTGCGCGCCGCCGCCGAGAAGCTGCCCTCCTCGATCACGGCGATCAGGGCGCGGAGCTGGTCGAGCGTGAAGGTTTCGAGCACCCGGCACCATCTCATGGCGCGATGGAAGACATCAATCGATTGCCAGTTCCATGCATGGCCGGCGATGGCCAAACTAGACGACCCAGAGGAATGTCATGATCACCGTCAGACCATCCGCCGAGCGCGGCCACGCCAACCACGGCTGGCTCGATAGCCGGCACACCTTCTCGTTTGCGGATTACTACGACCCGGCCCACATGGGGTTTCGCGCGCTGCGCGTGATCAACGAGGACCAGGTCGCGGCCGGCCAGGGCTTCGATCGGCACTCGCATCGCGACATGGAGATCATCTCGTACGTGCTCGAGGGCGCGCTCGAGCACAAGGACTCGATGGGCACCGGCGCGGTGATCCGCCCCGGCGACGTCCAGCGGATGACCGCCGGCACCGGCGTCACCCACAGCGAGTACAACGCGTCGCGCAAGGACCCCGTGCACTTCCTGCAGATCTGGCTCCAGCCCGATCAGCGCGGCATCGCGCCGAGCTACGAGCAGAAGACATTCTCGCAGGCCGACAAGGCCGGGCGGCTGCGGCTGGTCGCCTCGCCGGACGGCGCGGACGGCAGCGTGACGATCCACGCCGATGCCCGGCTGTACGCCGGTGTGTTCGACGCCGGCCAGACCGCCGAGCACGGGCTCGCCCCCGGCCGGCACGCCTGGGTCCACGTGGTGCGCGGCCGGGCCCGGGTCAACGGCACCGAGCTCGCGGCCGGCGATGCCGCCGCGCTGTCCGAGGAACGGACCGTCCGAATCGAAGGCATCGACGCCGCCGAGGTCCTCGTGTTCGATCTCGGGTGACGATGCCTGTCCCCGGCCTCGGCTTCACCTACACCGGCCTGCCCGCGCGGGTCGTGTTCGGCCCCGGCACGCTGGCGAGCGTCCGAGCCGAGGCCGAGCGCCTCGCGATCACGCGCGCGCTGGTGCTGACCACGCCGGCGCAAGCGGCGCACGGCCGGCTCGTGACCGAGCGGCTCGGCGACCGGGCCGCCGGCGTGTTCAGCGGCGCGGCGATGCACACGCCGGTCGAGGTCACCCGGGCCGCGCTCGACGTGGTCCGCGAGCTCGCGGCCGACGGGGTCGTCGCGATCGGCGGCGGCTCGACCACGGGCCTGGGCAAGGCGATCGCGGTCCGCACCGGGCTGCCGCAGCTCGTGATCCCCACGACCTACGCCGGCTCGGAGATGACGCCGATCCTCGGCGAGACCGAAGGCCAGCACAAGACCACGCGATCGAGCCCCGAGATCCTGCCCGAGGCGGTGATCTACGACGTCGAGCTCACGCTCGGGCTGCCCGCGGCGCTGTCGGGGACCAGCGGGATCAACGCGATCGCCCACGCGGTCGAGGCGCTGTACGCGCGCGATGCCAACCCGATCACGTCGATCCTGGCCGAGCAGGGCATCGCGGCGCTGGCCCGCGCGCTGCCGGCGATCGCGGCAGATCCCGGCAATCGCGACGCCCGGAGCGATGCGCTGTACGGCGCGTGGCTGTGCGGGGTGTGCCTGGGCGCGGTCGGCATGGCGCTGCACCACAAGCTGTGTCATGTGCTCGGCGGTGCGTTCCAGCTGCCGCACGCCGAGACCCACACCGTGGTCCTGCCCCACGCCGTGGCGTACAACGCCGCCGCCGCTCCCGAGGCGATGGCGCGGATCGCCGGCGCGCTCGGCAGCTTCGGGGCTGGGGGCGCTGCGCGCGGGCTCCAGAACCTCGCCGGCGCCGTCGGCGCGCGGCGCTCGCTCGCCGAGCTCGGCATGCCGGCCGGCGGGCTCGATCGCGCCGCCGAGCTCGCCGTCGCCAACCCGTACTGGAACCCGCGGCCGCTCGAGCGCGGAGCGATCCGCGAGCTGCTCGAGCGCGCGTTCACCGGCGCACCACCGGCGTGACCGGGGCCCCACGGCCTCCGAAGATGAGGATCGCAATGCCCGACTTCGACCCCGCCCAGCTCACCGACGCCGTCCTGCACAGCTTCGCCGGCGCGCCCGATCCGCGGACCCGCCGCGTGCTCCACCAGCTGATCACGCACCTCCACGCGTTCGTCCGTGACACCGAGCTGACGCTCGACGAGTGGCGCGCCGCGATCGACTTCTTGACCCGCACCGGCCACATGTCCGGCGACACTCGCCAGGAGTTCATCCTGCTGTCCGACGTGCTCGGCGTGTCGATGCTGGTCGACGCGATCAACCACCGCGCGCCGGGGGCGACGGCGGCCGCGACCGACACCACCGTGCTCGGCCCGTTCTACGTCGGCGAGCACCGGGTCACGCCGCACGGTACGGATCTCGCGGCGGGCGCGCCCGGCGAGCGCGTGCTCGTCGAGGGCACGGTTGCCGACCCGGCCGGCCGGCCGATCGCCGGCGCGACGGTCGACGTCTGGCACGCCGACGCCGACGGGCTCTACGACTCGCAGAAGCCGGGCTACCGGCTCGACACGCCCGGCCTGCGCGCCCGGTTCGTCACCGGCGCCGACGGCGCGTTCCACTTCCGGACGATCGTGCCGCGGAGCTATCCGGTGCCGACCGATGGCCCGGTCGGCGAGCTGCTCGCCGCCGGCGGCCGCCACGCGATGCGCCCGGCCCACATCCACTTCCTGATCGCCGCGCCCGGCCACGATACCCTGGTCACGCACCTGTTCGTCGCCGGCGACGACTACCTCGCGTCCGATGCGGTCTACGGCGTCAAGCCGTCGCTGATCGTGCCGCTCGAGCCGCGCACCGACCGGACGTGGCCCGACGGCACGCCGGCGCCCGCGCGCTGGCACCGGATGTCGTACCGCTTCGCGCTCCGCGCCGCGCCCGCCGGCCCGCCGCTTCCCGTGCCCCAGCCCCCGACGAGAAAGGACCTCACGACATGACGCTCCAGACCAGATTCGGCTCGCTGGCCGATTACCAGAAGGGCGGCGTCGAGGCGATCGACGACCATCCCCGGCACTACGTGTTCTCGAACGTGTTCGAGGTCGCATCGCGCGCCAGGCCGTGGGAGCGCGTCGCCGTGGCCAAGAACTTCGAGTACGTCATCGAGGCGGTGTCCGCCCGGGGCGACTCGCCGTACTGGAGCGCGCGGCACGACGAGTTCGTGCTGTGCATGGACGGCGAGGTCTGTGTCGAGCTCCACAAGCTCGACGCGCCGGCCCGCGGCGTCGAGGATCGCGACGGCGCGCACCGGCTCGATGCCCTGCCGCCCGGCAAGCCGATGGGCCGGATCACGCTCGGCCGCGGCCACATGGCGCTGTTGCCCCGGCACAGCGCATACCGGCTGCGCGCCGGCGCGCCGAGCGCGGTGGTGCTGCAGACCATCGAGGGTCCCGAGACGATCTTCCGCTGGGCCGAGATCTGCCAGACCGAGGGCGCGGTGACGGCCGCCGGCGCGGGCGCGGGGCCGTCGCGCGCGGCACCCGCGCGCACCCCGGCACCGGCGACGCTGCAGACCGCGTTCGAGACCGGCCCCGCCGACCCCGACACTGGCTACCGGAGCTTTGCCGCCGGCGGGTTCACGTTCCGGCGCGATCGCTACTTCGCCTACATCCGCCACGGCGAGGTCAGCCACCAGATGCCGGCCGACGCGTTCCTCCGCGCGCTGATGCGCGACGTCGCGTGGGGCTTCTTTTACGGAACGGTCAACTTCGACGAGGTCCTGGGCACGACCAACTTCTACGGCGAGGTCGAGATGTTCCTCGGTGCCAAGAACGAGGCGTTCGTGCGCGCCCGCCGCGACGTCACCGAGCGGTTCGCGTCCGCCGACCTGATGAAGACGTTCAAGGCCATCCTGCGCGACTGGACCAACGAGGGCTTCGATCCGTTCGCCGCGCCGCTCGAGACCGCGGCGGCGTTCGGCCCCAAGCACGGCGACAACACCGCCGCGATCGAGCGCCAGCGGGTCAGCGCGCGCCGCATGGTCGGCGTGCCCGGCGACACCGGCCTTCGGACCGACGACGGCGGCCATCCGGTCAACCGGATGTTCGCCGACGTCCCGCAGGACCCGCCGCGGGTCGAGCCCGTGCCCGGGTTCGAGGCCGAGGTCTGCGCGTTCAACCTGTTCGGCTACCTGTCGCGCTCGGACGTGACCTGGAACCCGAGCGTGTGCTCGGTGCTGCGCGACAGCCTGTTCTGCCCGACGTCCGAGGAGTACATCCTGCCGATCGATCACGGCAACGACCGCGTCGAGTGGTTCATCCAGCTGTCGGACGAGATCGTCTGGGACGTCAAGGATGGCGCGACCGGGCGACCGCGCGCGCGGGTCACGATGCGCGCCGGCGATGTCGCCGCGATGCCGGCCGACATCCGCCACCGCGGCTACTCGACCAAGCGCTCGATGCTGCTGGTCTGGGAGAACGGCTCGCCCGCGATCCCGGAGCTGATCCGCAGCGGCAAGGCGCCCGTGGTACCGGTGGAGTTCTAGACGCGGTTTCCCAGGGAGGCAGCGATGCAGACCAAGCTGTTCATCGGCGGCGAGTTCGTCGACGGCCTCGCCGGCGGCACGATCGAGGTCACCAACCCGTTCGACCAGACCAAGCTCGCCGACGTCGCCGAGGCCCGCGCCGAGGACGTCGATCGCGCGGTCGACGCCGCCGCGCGCGCGTTCCCGGCGTGGAGCCGGACGTCTGCGAGCGAGCGCGGGCGCCTGCTCTACGCGCTGGCCGGCGCGGTCGAGGCCAGCGCCGCCCGGCTCGCCGAGCTCGAGTCGCGCGACACCGGCCACCCGATCCGCGACACCCGGAACCTCGACGTGCCGCGGACCATCCTCGGCTTCCGCTACTTCGCCGGCATGGCCGACAAGATCGAGGGCTCGGTGGTCCCGGTCGATCCGGGGTTCCTCAACTACGTCGAGCGCGAGCCGCTCGGGGTGGTCGGCCAGCTCGTGCCGTGGAACTTCCCGCTGATGTTCACCAGCTGGAAGCTCGGCCCCGCGCTCGCCGCCGGCAACACCGTCGTGCTCAAGCCCGCCGAGCTCACCCCGCTCAGCTCGCTCGCGATCGCCGAGCTCGTCCGTGACGTCGGCTTTCCGCCCGGTGTGGTCAACATCATCCCGGGCTACGGCGCGACCGCCGGCCAGCGCCTCGCCGAGCACGACCGGGTCGCCAAGCTGACGTTCACCGGCTCGACCGTCACCGGCCGCAAGATCATCGCCGCCTCGGCCGGCAATCTCAAGAAGCTCCAGCTCGAGCTCGGCGGCAAGGGCCCGAACATCATCTTCGACGACGCCGAGCTCGACGCCGCGGTCGCCGGCAGCGCGTTCGGGCTGTTCCACAACCAGGGCCAGGCCTGCATCGCCGGCACCCGCCTGTTGCTCCACGCCTCGATCGCCGACCGCTTCCTCGACGCGTTCCTCGGCCTCGCGCGCACGATCCGGCTCGGCGATCCGCTCGATCCCCGGACCGAGATGGGCCCGTTGACCAGCCGGATGCACCAGGAGCGCGTCCTGGCCTACTGCGACATCGCGCGCCGCGAGGGCGGCGAGATCCTGATCGGCGGCCGGGCACCGGCGGATCCGGCGCTGGCGCGCGGCTGCTTCGTCGAGCCGACGATCGTGCGCGCGGCGCCGCACCACACGGTGTGCCGCGACGAGGTGTTCGGCCCGTTCGCCACGGTCACGACGTTCACCGACGAGGACGAGGCGATCCGGCTCGCCAACGACACCCGCTACGGCCTCGGCGCCGGGCTGTGGACCCGGGACGTCAAGCGCGCCCACCGGGTCGCCAAGGCGATCCGCAGCGGCATGGTCTGGGTCAACTGCTACAAGCGGGTCCACCCGGCGTCGCCGTTCGGCGGCGTCGGCGAGTCCGGCTACGGCCGCGAGATGGGCTTCGAGGTCATGCGCGAGTACACCCAGGCCAAGTCGGTGTGGATCAACGTCGACGCCAAGATCCCACCGTTCTATTCCCGGTGATCGCCCCATGATCGCCCCGTGATCGCGCCATGATGCCGCCGGTGATCCCGGGTGATCCGACGGTGTGGCGCCGCCATCACCACGCGCCACCGCCGGGCACCGAGCTCGGCCCGGCCGACGCGATTCCCGACGGAGCCGGCCGCGAGTTCCGGTTCGGCCCCGAGCACGACGCGTTCTCGATGTTCGTGGTGCGCCGCGGCGCCCAGGTCTTCGGCTACGTCAACGTCTGTCCGCACTTCAGCCTGCGGCTCAACTACCGCGCCGATCAGTTCACCACGCGCGACGGCGAGATCCTGTGCAGCATGCACTTCGCGCTGTTCCGCCTCGATGACGGCGTCTGCGTCGAGGGCGCCTGCCCCGGCCGCGCACTCGACCCGGTGCCGGTCGAGGTGTCTCCGGCCGGTACACTGCGTATCACGCCGACCTGATCAGCTTTCCGTTGTGTGCCGCTCACGGCGCGGTGACGGCCTCGACGTAGAACACGTAGTCGAACCACACCGTCATCCCGAAGGTGCGCAGCCCGAACTGGCCATCAGGGAAGAACGTCGACTGGCTGCTGGCACCGACCGGCGGCGTGACCGGCGCGACGCACGTCAGGTCCGAGTCGCCCGTCCGCGGCTGCGAGGCGCCGGTGCGGCGCGCGCCGCCCACGACGTGGATCCGCGTGTTCACGACGGCGGTCGACCAGCTCGCGGCCTGATCGCTCTGGGGCACGTCGTTGCGCATCGCATTGACGGCGATCTCTACTGCGTCTGCTCGCGAACGACCGTCCGGTCGGCGCCGTGAGGCAGTGGCGGATCCGACGCGCGATCGATC
>DASWRS010000241.1:0-35893 GCA_036403075.1 Kofleriaceae bacterium | reverse complement strand
CCACATGAGCGAGAACGAGACGACCGGCCAGGGCACGTTCGATCGGCTGTCCTCGAACCTCAGCACCGGTGGCATGGTCGCGCTCGGCGTCGGAATCCTCGCCGCACCGGTCACGCGCGGCCAGTCGCTCCAGGTCGCCATGGTCGTCGCCGGCGGCCTGAACGCAGCCGCCGGCGCGGTCAGCCTCTACGAGCGCCTGCACAACGCCGAGATCTCCGGTAGCGGCGTCGCCCTCGACATCGTCAACATCGCGAGCGGCCTCGTCAACGCCGGCGGCGCCATTCGAGGCATCGCCGCCGGCCCCGGCATCCTGCTCGCCAACCGGGCCACCAAGTTCCTGCTGTGGGCCAACTTCGTCGCCGATGGCGCCAGCGCGCTGCTGATTGGCGCCGAGGGCGTGCAGCAGATCGCCGACATCATCGACAACGATCAGCTCCGCCCCGAGCAGAAGCGCGAGGCCGTGACCCGCGTCGTGACCAACCTCATCATGGCGGGCGCCATGCTGGCCGTGTCGTACGGCCAGATGCGCGAATTCCGCGCCAAACTCGAGTCTCCCCTCGGCAAGGCGGTTGCCAGCAAGCTCGGTGACGAGGCGTGCATGGCCCTGTCGATGCTCGACGACTCGGCGCTGCACGGCCTTAAGGGCGTGGCGGAACCCGAGCTCGCCAAGCTCGGCCGCGCGATCCGCGAAGAACCCGCCATCATGAACCTCGTGAAGGCCGAGCACCGCCTTCCGCAGATCCTGCTGCTCATGAAGGACGGCAGCGCCGACGACCTCCGCTTCGCCATCATGCGTGCCAACGCACATGAGGCTGGGGTGAGTGTCGCCGACAGCCGGCGACTCGCGACTGCGCTCGCCACAGCAAAGGTTCCATCGACGACCGCGATTTCCATCGGCAAGGACTTTCTCGCGAGGTTCGCCGACTCCGCAGCGGTCACCGAGCTCGAGAACGTCATCAAGCTGCAACAAGCCGGCCGCCTCAAGGGTATCCAGGACTGGGTCGCGTTCGGTGCTAACAAGACGAGCGCCCACCTTACAAACCTCGTCCTCGAGCTACGCGAGGCGCAGCGACAGGTGGCCAGCAACCCCAGGAGCGTGGTGCACATCGGTAACGACCAGCACGCACCGCTCCGAACCAGCGGCGATCGGATGCGGTCCTTTGACCAGACCGTTGAAACGCGAGGTGGCACCATCGAAAAGAGCGTCGAGGTGACCTCGATTGCGACCCCACTCGAGGCCGACGCAGACCTGTCGCCCGGCGTGAAGCATGGCATCGGCAAAGCTCGAAGCCGCGTGGCCGACCACGCCCCGATTCCTGGCGAACACCACCTCACGATCTATGCCGAGCTTTCGAAGCCCACGACGACCAAGAGGGGCACTCGGATCATCGATGCGGATGGCAACCGTGTTCTCCACACGAAGAACGGCCTACGGATCGAAGAGGGCAATCTGTTCGCGAACATGGCCGTACATATATCAACCGTCGCGGACAACCAGCTCCTCCATCAGGTCACGGTCGTGGATCGTCACACCGGGCGTGTGATCGTCGAGTTCAGATTCGATCCAGCCACCTCCACCTGGTCTCCCCTCGCGAAAAAGTAGTGCCGGAGAACGAGCCATGAACATCGTGGAAGCGTCCGAGTCCCCTCAAACACACATCCGCTGGAGCTACGAAGCACCGGAAAATGCCGACGAGCAAGCGGTGGCATGCGAGGCTGTCGCCGCACTCTTCGCGCTCGCGGATGGATGGCTCGACATCGTGGCGCTCGAGATCCGTATCGGCGTCTATGACCATGAGACCCTCACAGAGGCATCGCTGCGGCCGAGTGCCCCGTTTCATCTCCTGCGCCGGGATTCCGCCTCCAACGTCCGGGTCGATCCGACGTATCGCCCCATCGAGTCCCGGAGCTCGGTCCTCGATGCCAGCGCGACCATCGCCTGGCTCGGCGGCACGTTCTCCGAAGTGCACCGCGACGCCCGGCACGAGCCATCGCTTCGCGAGCTCAGCATTGCAGGCTCACGCGCCCGCCTCCCCGCCCCCACCCCAGCTGAGACGCTAACCGTGAGGTGCTACGCGGGCGACATCGAGGTCCCTGTTGACCATGGCTGGGTGCATGCACCCGCAGTTCCAGACGGAGTACCCGATCCGGTGTCCGTGCGGATCACGAACCTCGACGGCGCACTTCGCCTCGTCCTCGAAGTATTCTGGTCCCCTTGGGCCGATGCGCCGGAGCGTCCGCAAGCCATTCGCGACGGACTACTGCGACTTCGCGATCGCGGCTGGCGAGTGGACGAGTAACCGCCCGGAGCACATGCGCACAACATGAGGATGGGTGTGCTATCGTGCGCCGCGATGCGGGCAGGGCGATGGCTGCTGATCGTGATCCTCTGGGTCGTCGGGTGTGGCCCTGAGATCCGGCTACCGAGTCATGGTGGTCCGGCGTGGGTCGAGGTGCAGAGCGAGCACTTCACGTTGTGGACCGATGGGTCGGCGCAGCGCGGCCGGGAGATCGTTGGGGAGATGGAGCGCCGGCGCCAGGTCATCCTGACCGCGCTGAGCCCGGCATCGAGGACGCGGGTGTTCGTGATCGCGCTCCGTGATCGCCTGGAGGTCGGCGACTACCGGCCTGTGAACGTCGAGGCATCCGCGTGGGATGCGGACAACCCGACCGGGCACCCGGGGATCTTGATGGCCGCCGACGATGTGGATCACAAGCACGTCGCCAATCACGAGATGGCACACGTGTTCAGCTTCGAGGTCGTGGCGCACCAGCCGGCGTGGCTCGCGGAGGGGATCGCGCAGTACTTCGACACGTTCGACGTGAGCTCCGGCCGTGCAGACGTCACGATCGGGATCCCACGTGGCGATCACCTCCGCT
This sequence comes from Kofleriaceae bacterium, assembly GCA_036403075.1. Taxonomy (GTDB): domain Bacteria; phylum Myxococcota_A; class Polyangia; order Haliangiales; family Haliangiaceae; genus JABFXX01. Next base: position 33,013 of record DASWRS010000241.1, on the reverse strand, counting down.
TCCTTGCCAGCCGGTATCCACTCCCCGCTGCCGACCTGTTCAGTTGCAAGGTCGGCTGTGGCGACGACCAGTTCTATGCCACGAGCTGGGCCGTGTTCTCGCTGCTGGTCGACCACCACCACGCCCAGCTCACCCGGTTTCTGCAACGGCTGGACGAGCTCTGGGACAGCTCCGACGATGCGCCGTGGTACCGGCCGATGGCCGCTCTGCCCAAGGCCGAACGCGAACGCAAGATCGAACAGCGGCGTGAGCGACGCCGAAGCTGGGCGGCGAGAGCATGGCGCGAAGCCTTCCCCGATCTGCCGCCGGACAAGCTCGACCGCGAGCTGCTGGACTGGCTGGTGGCAGGCAAGCTTCGTTTACCGCACATCCCGGTGACCGTTGGCGATGTTCGTGTCACCGAGCGCAAGCTCGACGAGGCGGACGTGCTCGCCGCTCGTAGCTGGCTCGGGTTCATGTTCACGGACGACATGGCAGCAGCAAGACGCGATGCCAGCGAGGCGCTCGCCCTCGATCGCACCCACGTGCTCGCGCGCTTGATCATGACCGCGCTCGTGCACACCATCACGCCCGACGATGCCAGAGCGACGGCGGCAGCGCACCCCGACGACTGGCGCGCGTTGCGCCTCGTCGTGCTTGCGCTGTCTGGAACCCGCGAGGGCGACGAAGCGCTCGGCCGGCTGTGCGCGATGTCCACGAATGCGGTCCCGGAGTGCGCGCACGCCGACGGGCATCGGGATGCATCGGCGATCGGCACCGGGTCTACGATCTTGCCGAAATGAAGCGGCTGGCCGGCGCGGTCGGCACCGAACGCGATCACGTCCAGCCTCGAGTCGGTCTTGTGGGTGGACGGACGGCGGTGCAGACCGCTGGCCGATCGCGCCGGGCGCGTTACTTTGCCCGCATGGATGTCATCGACTGGCTGCTCGACTCCGATCCTGCGATCCGCTGGCAGGCGATGCGTGACCTCACGGATGCCGTGCCGGCGGAGATCGCCGCCGAGCGCGCCCGCGTCGCCCACGAGGGGCTCGGTGCCGACATCCTCGCCCGGCAGGAGCCCGACGGCTCGTGGCGACGGGGCGACGGCCCGGCCTGGGCCCCGACGCTGTACACGTTACTGCTGCTGCGCGCGACCGGGGTCGATCCGGCCGACCCGGCCGTCGACGCGGCGGTGGCGCGCCTCGCGGCCGGGTTCCGGTGGGACGAGGAATTCGGCAGCAAGCCGTTCTTCGAGGGCGAGGTCGAGCCGTGCATCAACGGCGGCACGCTTGCGCTCGGCGGCTATTTCGGCCGGCCCGCGGACAGCCTCGCTCACCGCCTGCTCGGCGAGCAACTCGACGACGGCGGCTGGAACTGCAAGGCGCCGCGGAGCGCGCGGACGTCGTTCCACTCGCTGATCTGCGTGCTCGAAGGCCTGCTCGAGTACGAGCGCGCCGTGGGGCCCGCGCCCGAGGTGACCGCGGTCCGCCGCCGCGGCGAGGACTACCTGCTCGCGCGCGGCATGTTCCGGCGGCGTTCGACGGGCGAGGTGGCAGCGCCGGGGTTCCTGCGGTTCTCGTTCCCCACCCGCTACCACTATGACGTCCTGCGCGGCCTCGATTACCTCAGGGCCGCCGGGGTCGTGCCCGATACGCGCGTCGCCGATGCCGTGGGTCTCGTCGCGGACAGGCGGCAGGCCGATGGCACGTGGTTACTCGACGACGCGCATGACGATGCCCTCGGCTTCGCGTTCGGTGAGTCCATCGCCGAGCCGAGCCGCTGGAACACGTTGCGGGCGCTGCGCGTGCTGCGCTGGTACGAGGACGGACGACCCGAGACTGCGCGGTAAAGATCGGCAGAGGCCTCGGCGGGCGACGTGCGAGGGCGCCCGGCGCCGAGACGCTCGGCGTGCGAGCGCGCGCGGAGCCGGGCGCGCCCGCGGTCCGCCGCTCCATTCGAGCAGCGGCCGGTAGGTCGTGTACGTCGAGGGCTTCGTCATCGACGAGTCGGTCACCGCGGTGTCCTGCGACGAGGACGGGCTATACGTCGCCATGCACGCAGGTGCAACCCCGCTGCGGGTCACGATGGTCGAAGAGATGATCGCGATCGTGGATCCTGACTCCGGCGAGACGAGGGCCCACCCCGATCTGCCCGAGGCAAACGATCCGGCGCTGGTGGACTGGCTCGGTTCCGAGATGGATGACGAGCTGCTCGAGGTGCTGCATCGCTACCGGGCCCGCGCCACGGGCGCCGAGCCCGAGCGGCCAAGGGCCGATATCGACGTCGCGAGCCTCGAGGAGTACCACCTCGCTCCCTTTGACGATCTGTTCGCAGGCACGCGCGCCGACGACTATCTCCTGGCCGGCAAGCGGTACTGGACGTGCATCTACCTCTGCCCGTACGCAGACTGCGACTGCCACAAGGTGCGCGTCGCGTTCTTCCCCGACGACGCGGCGCCCGGATCGGGTGACACCGCCGGCTCGGTGCTGCTCGGGCTCGGCAGCGCCGAGGGCTCCCAGATCATCGAGATGACGGCCGAGTGCGGAGCGCCCGACCACGTCATCCGCGAGCTACGGCCGCTGTTCGAGCGCCGTCACCAGGTCGGAGCGTTCCTGCGACGCCGAGAGGCACAAGCCAAGGCCGTCGGCGCCACCCTGCGGCAACCGGCCGCCAGCCAGTGCGCGCCGCCCCGCCGCCCGGCAGGAACGAGGCGTAGCTCGACCACGCCGTCGTCACGCGCGCGGTGGCCCGAAATGCCGCGTCATTTCACGCCGTAGTCGATCGGTTGCGACATTCCCGGACCACGGCGGTTCTCCTGGTTGGACGCAGAGCCAACGAAAGGGAACGGATATGACGGTAACTGGGCAGCGCATGCACCGGCCACGCGGGGTGGTGGCCGGCATCGTGTCGATCGCGGCAGTACTCGCGGCATGCGGTGCTCCCGAAGACGAAGCCACCGGCGGTGCAGGCGCCGCGCCGGGGATCGATCCCGGCGCGAGCAGCGGCGCGGCGGGGACGAAGCCGCGCTGCGAGGCGAGCGCGGGCGACGACCGCCGCGCGCAGACCATGGCGCTGGCGTGCGGCCGGTTGGTCGAGATCGAGTCCGCGCGCAGCGAGTACTCCGAGCTCTACGTCGATCCGTCCGGAAGCCGGACGCTGGTGACCTCGGTCGTGCCGCGGCGTGCCCGGCACCCCGACGGTGCGTGGGGGGCGATCGATCTCACGCTGCGGCAGGTCGGCGACGTGGTCGCGCCGACGGCGACCGCCGCGAAGGTGCAGTTCTCCAGCGGCGGCGGCGGGCCGCTCGTCACGGCCACCGCCGAGGGACACAGCATGACGCTGTCGTGGCCGGCGCCGCTGCCCAGGCCGACGCTGTCCGGCGCCAGCGCGACCTACGCCGACGTGTTGCCCGACGTCGACCTGGTCGTGACCGCGACCGACGCCGGGTTCACCCACGCGCTGGTGGTCAAGACCGCGCGTGCCGCGGCGAACCCTGCGGTGCGCCACGCGCGCTATCGACTCGGCGGCGATGCCACGCTGACCACGACCGCCGAGGGCGGCCTGGTGGCCGAGGCCGCCGGGGTGCGCGTTGCGTCCGCGGAGCCCGCGCTGATGTGGGACACCACCCCGCGCAGCGCGGCGCGGGCGAGCGTCGCCGGCGAGGCCGGTGTGGCGCCGGTGCGGACCGCGTGGGTCGCGAGCACGATCTCGGGCGGTAACCTGACGCTGAGCCCGGCCGCGGCGATGCTCGATGATCCGGCGGCACGATACCCGCTGGTGATCGATCCGCCGTGGGTCGTGGGCCAGAACCAGTGGGCGTACGCGAGCGCCGACAACCAGAACGGGCCGACGACGGACAGCAAGGTCGCGTCGGGCGATCCATCGCCGGCGGCCCCCGAGCTGCGGGTCGGCAACGATCCGGACTCGACCCATCAGTACCGCAGCTTCATGCGGTTCTCGATCAACGGCCTGGCCGGCAAGCAGATCCTCGGCGCGAAGATCGCCGGCCGCGTCGACCACACCTGGAAGTGCGGCTCCAACCGGCCGACCTACTTCTATCGCTCGGACGGGATCAACGCGGCGCCGCGCCAGGGCTGGCCGGGACCGCCGCTACGCGTCCTGCTCGGCAACAACAACGTGCACGCCAACGAAGCGGACTGCAACGAGCCGAACATGGGCTTCGAGGTCAGCACCGGCGCGCTGATCAACGACGTGCAGGCGTACACGAATGCCGGCGCGGCCAACTACTACATCGCGATCTCCGCCGGCGAGAACACCAGCGGCACCAACGAGACGCTCACCGACCGCTACGCGCGCTACTTCCTCAACGAGTTCACGCTGCAGATCACCTACAACACCAAGCCGAACACGCCGGATAACCTGACGGTGGACGGCAAGCCGTGCGCCTCGGGCGCGGCCCGGCCGTTCATCAAGACGACCACGCCGACGCTGCGCGCCCACGTCACCGACGCGGATAACGACACGCTCAACGTGTTCTACGCCTGGGCGCAGTGGAACGGCAGCGGGTTCGTCGACCAGGCCGGCGGCGAGCAGGACTTCGTGCCGAACGGTGGGACTGCGGTGTTCGGGATCACGGGCAATGTCGACGGCGGGATCTATACCTGGCGCGCCCAGACCAACGACGGCGCGTCGCACAATCCATTCCTGGTCTCGGACGTCACCGCGTCGCCCGGCAATTGCGAGTGGCAGGTGGATATCTCACCGCCGGCGGTCCCGGCCGTGACCGGCGACGTCTACAAGGAAGGCCCGACCGGTTGCCCGGGTGGCGCCTGCGGCGGGGTCGGGCAGACCGGCCGGTTCACGCTGTCGTCGTCACCGGACACCCAGGCGTTCTTGTGGGGGTTCTCGGATCCGCCGACCAACCCGGTGAGTCCGACCACGCTCGGCGGCAGCGTCGATGTGACGTGGACGCCGGATTCTTCCGGGCCGCAGACGCTGTTCGTCCGGGCGATCGATCGCGCGGGCAATGAGAGCAACCGGACCTATCAGTTCGTGGTCACGGGGCAATCGACGGCGGTCGCGCGCTGGCTGTTCGACGAGCCCGCGGGCGCGACGCCAGGCGATGATACCGGGCACGGCCACGCGCTGACCCTGGTGAAGGGCACGCTCGGCGCGCCGGGCCGGCTGGTGCCGGGGCTCGATGGACAGTCGCGCTCGGCGATGCAGCTCGACGGCTCGGGCGACGGGGCGGTGACCAGCGGCGCGGTGCTGGCGAACCCGGGCGGCAGCTTCTCGCTCGCGGCGTGGGTCAAGATCACCGACGTCAGCGCGACGCACAACATCATCGCCCAGGTCGACAGCCCGCCGACGTTCGTGCTCGAACACTCGAAGGGTGACGGGATCTGGAAGCTCACCGCGCCATCGGCCGACTGGACGCAGTTCCCGGGGCCAGGGGCGATCAGCCCGGTGCGCGCCGGGACGTGGACGCACCTGGTCGGCACCTACGACGCGATCGCGCACGAGATGAAGCTGTACGTCAACGGCGCGCTCGAGGCGACGTATCCGGGAGTCACGGTGCGCAGCGGCAGCAATGCGCTGAAGATCGGCAGCCAGGGGTTCTCGGGATCGATCGCCGAGGTCCAGGTCTGGGGCCGCCCGATCTCGGCGGCCGAGGTGTTCGCGCTGGTCGATCCGATTGCGACGAGCAACGTCGGCGAGTGGCACATGGACGAGGTCGGTCCGGGTCCGGCGTTCGATGCCTCGCCGATGGCGCACGACCTGACGTTCTTCAACGGCGCCAGCATCCCGGCGTCGGGCGCCGGCCACACCGGCACCGGGCTCCGGCTCGACGGCCTCGACGACTTCGCGGCGACCTCGAAGCAGGTCCTGCACACCGATCAATCGTACACCGTGTCGGTGTGGGCACACCCGGCCTCGAGCACGGCGATGCAGACCTTCGTCTCGCAGGACAGCATGTTTGCGACCGGAGGGTTCTCGCTCAAGTACGGGCCCGACGGCGGCGGGCTGTGGAAGTTCCGCATCCACGCCTCGGCGACCGACGTGGACGGCACCCACATCACGTTCTGCACGGCGCCCATCACCGACCCGACCACGGCGTACCACCACCTGGTCGGGGTGTTCGATGCCGAGAGGCGCGAGGCCCGGCTGTACGTCGACGGTGTGCTGAAGATGACCAGCGCGATGAATGCGGCGTGGCAGCCGTGGGACGCCACCGGCCCGCTGGTGATCGGCCGCCACCAGCAGGGCTCGACGGTCGAATTCACGCGCGGCGACGTCGACGAGGTTCACGTTTACCAGGGTGTCGTCACCGACGTGACGCGTATTCCGTAAGTCGTCCAAATCGGCACTGACGATTTCCCTTCCCCGGAGAAAGAAGATCTCATGAGGACGAGAGCTGTTGTATACAGCGGATTGCTCCTGCTCGCCGCGACCTGCAGCGACGATCACCGCGACGGTGGCGACGGCGTCGATCCGGACTACCGGCCGCCGCACGCGCAGCAGGAACCGCCGGTCGCGGGGTACTCGGCAACGCCGGCCACGGTCACCGTCGAGCCCATGCCGGTGTTCCAGGCCGCGGCCGCGGTGTGGCCCGAACCGCGGGCGGTCGGCCTGGCCACCGCCGCCAGCGCGCTCGGCGATCCCGGCGTGCCGCTTCGCATCGAGGACCTCGGCAAGGCCGGCGCGCTCGGTGCGGTCACGGTCGAGTCGCTGAACCGGGCGGCCACCGCCGCCGCCGGGATCGACGGGATCGTGCTGCGCGTGTCGCGCGCCGGCGGTCTCGCCGCCGCGGGGCCGGCGCGGCTCACGGTCGACTACCGTGCATTTCGCTGGGCGTACGGTGGCGACTGGGCGTCCCGGCTGTCGCTGTGGGCCCTGCCCGAGTGCGCGCTGACGTCTCCCGAGGCTCCCGGCTGCCGCGGGCAGAAGCTCGCCGCGGTCAACAACACCGCCGCCGGCACGGTGAGCGCGGTGGTCGATGTCGGACAGCTCGCCGGCGCGCTCGCCGGCGGCACCGCCGCGACCGGCCCGACCGGCATGCTCGTGATGGCGGCGGCGACCGCCGCAGGCGCCGGCGGCGACTACAGCGCCACCTCGCTCGCGCCGGCCGCGACCTGGAGCGTGGCCGGCAACGCGGGCGACTTCGCGTGGATGTATCCGCTGCGCATGCCGCCCTCGCTCGGCGGGCCGACGCCGCAGATCGAGCTCGCCTACTCGTCGGCGAGCGTCGATGGCCGGATGGCGTCCACCAACAACCAGGCATCGTGGATCGGCGAGGGCTTCGACTGGCAGCCCGGCAACATCGAGCGCCGCTACAACGGCTGCGCCGACGACATGGCGTCGGGCGCCAACAACACCGCCAAGACCGGCGATCTGTGCTGGGTGACCGACAATGCGTCGTTGACGCTGGCGGGCCACGCCGGCGAGCTGCTGAAGGACGCGGCGAACCCCAACCTGTGGCACCTGCGCAGCGACGATGGCACGCGGGTCGAGCACCGCACGGGCGGACCGAACGGCGACAACGACGGTGAGTGGTGGATCGTGACCAGCACGGATGGCATGCAGTACTGGTTCGGTGGCCGCGCCGGATCGAACGCGACCCTGACCGTGCCGGTGTTCGGCAACCACGGCGGCGAGCCGTGCCACCAGGCGGCGTTCAAGGACTCGTCGTGCACGCAGGCGTACCGCTGGATGCTCGATCGCGTGGTCGATCCGAAGGGCAACACCCTGTCGATCACGTATGCCAAGGAGACCAACAAGTACGGCAAGAACAACAATCCCGACGACGACGCGGTGTACGACCGCGATGGCTATCCGGTGAAGCTCGAATATGGCACGCGGGCCGACTCGACCGGCAGCGCACCGATGCAGGTCGTGATCGGGGTCGCCGACCGCTGCCTGTCGGGCTGTACGGCCAAGGACGCCGCGCACTGGCCGGACGTGCCGTGGGATCGCGAGTGCACCGCCGCGACCTGCGGGCCGAGCCAGCTGTCGCCGACGTTCTGGTCGACCAAGCGGCTGAGCTCGATCACGACGCAGGTGTGGAGCGGCTCGGCGTACCGCGACGTCGAGTCGTGGACCCTGAGCCATTCGTTCCCGATGTCGGATCAGCCGACGCTGTGGCTCGATCGGATCGCGCACCGCGGCCTGGTCGGCGGCACGGCTTCCGTTCCGGACATCGTGTTCAACGGCGTGGCGATGACCAACCGGGTCGACACCAACACCGACCAGTACCCGGCGATGATGCGGTACCGGATGAAGTCGATCAACACCGAGTCCGGCGGCAAGGTCGATATCACCTACTCGGCGCCGGACTGCGTCAAGGGCACGCGGGTCCCCGATCAGAACGCGCTGCACAACAACGTGCTGCGCTGCTATCCGGTGAAGTGGACGCCGGATGACGCGGTCAATCCGATCAACGACTTCTTCCACAAATACCTGGTGACCGATGTCAGTGATAGCGACCTGTCGGGCGCGTCGCCCCGGGTCATCACGCACTACGATTACCTCGGCGATCCGGCGTGGCACTTCACCGACGACGACGGCTTCATCAAGCCGGCGTTCAAGACCTGGTCGGTGTGGCGAGGCTACGCCGCGGTGCGCAGGACCAGGGGCGATCCAGGCGAGCAGACCAGCGAGGAGTGCCGCTACTTCCGCGGCATGCACGGTGACAAGCTGCCGACCGGCACGCGCAGCGTGAGCCTGGCCGCGATCGCGACCGGCAGCGTGCCTGCGGTCAACGATGAAGATGCGTTCGCGGGACAGCTGCGCGAGACGATCACGTTCAACGGCCCGGGCGGCCCCGAGGTCACGGCCCAGGCGCTCGAGCCCTGGCAGTCGGCGCCGACCGCGTCGCGCACGATCGGCGGCGTCGTGGTCAACGCGCGCCATGTCGAGATCGCGGTGGTCCACACGCGGACCACGCTCGACGGCGGCCGCGCGCCCCGGACCACCGCGACCACGACCACGTTCGACGCGCTCGGCATGCCGGTGCAGGTCGACGACAGCGGCGACCAGGCGGTGGCCGGTGACGAGCGCTGCACGCTGACCGACTACGTCCGCAACACGGAGGCCGGCATCCTCGACCGGCGCGCGCGCGAGCGCAGCTTCGCCGTCGGCTGCAGCAAGGTGCTGGCCGGCGGGCTGACCGAGGACGACGTGATCGGCGAGACCCGGTCGTCGTACGATGGTCAGGCATGGAACGCCGCGCCGACCCGGGGCCTGGTGACCCGGGTCGAGACCATGCTCGCGTACAACGCAGGGACGCCCAGCTTCGTCCCGGAGCGCGTCACCAGCTACGACAGCTACGGACGGCCGCTGGAGTCGACCGACATCCGCGGCAACAAGATCGTCACGGCGTACCAGCCGGCGACCGGCGGTCCCGTCACGGGGACGTCGGACACCAACGCGCTGGGCTGGGTCAAGTCGACCACGCTGGAGCCGGCGTGGAACTCGCCGGTCGCGACGCTCGACGCCAACGGCCGCACGGTCGAGCTCGCGTACGATCCGCTCGGCCGGCTGTCCGCCGTCTGGACCGCGGGCCGCGACCGCGCCACGTCGTCCGCACACATCACGTTCGACTACCTGGTGCGAAACAACGCTCCCACCGTGATCACGAGTCGGCGGCTCAATGCATCCGGCGGATACATCACGTCGTACAAGCTGTTCGATAACCTGATGCGCGAGCGCCAGAGCCAGGTATCCGACGAGGCCGGCGGTCCCGGCGCGGTCGTGACCGATACATTCTACGACTCGGCCGGGCAGCAGGTGAAGGTCCACGATCGCTACCTGGCGGTGAGCGCGACGTTGCAGCCGGTGCCGCCGAGCACGAACCTGTTCGTACCGATGCAGAACATCCCGCGGCTCGGCGTTCGCCAGTTCGATGGCGCGGGCCGCGAGATCGCCGTGATCAGCAAGCGCGACGGTCCGCCGGCGAGCGCGGGCGGCACGGAGCTGTGGCGCACCACCACCAACTATGGCGGCGACCGGACCGACGTCACGCCGCCGGCCGGCGGCACCGCGACCTCGACGATCACCGACGTGCGCGGCGCCGTCGTCGAGCTGCGCCAGTACCAGCCCGGCCACGCGGCCGGATCGGCCAGTGGCTTCGACCGCACGACCCACGCCTACGATCGCAAGGGCCGGCTGGTCGGGATCACGGACCCGGCCGGCAACACGTGGAGCTACACCTACGATCTGCGAGGCTACAAGATCCGCGACGTCGATCCGGACAAGGGGACCACGACGACGGCGTACACCGTGGCCGGCGACGTCGATACCACGACCGACGGGCGCGGGGTCACGCTCGCCTATACCTACGACGTGCTCGGCCGCAAGACCTCGCTGCGCGACGCAAGCGCGACCGGAGCCAGGCGCGCCGAGTGGATCTACGATCGGCTGTCGAATGGAACGCCGGTGGCAGGCGTGCTGGTCAAGATGATCCGGTACGACGGTGCCGACCAGTACATCAAGGAGTACCTCGGCTTCACGGCCGACTACCAGGCGACGAGCGCGAGCTTCACGGTCCCGAGCAGCGCGATCGCGGCCGGCGTGGCCGGGACGTACACCTACGTCCACACCTACAACCCGGATGGCTCCATGGCGACGACCCGGCAACCCGGGCTCGGCGATCCCGGTCTCGGGCTCGAGACCTTGAGCTACGGCTACAACGCGCTGGGCAAGGCGACGTCGCTGAGCACCAGCCTCGGCGGAACGCTGATCGCGGCACCCGACGCGACCACACCGGCGACCGAGTACACGAGCCTCGGCGAGCTCGCGGTGCTCCACCTGCGCCACAACGCCGGCCCGCACGCCGACATCGTCCGGGTCTACGACACCGCCACGCGCCGGCTGGCGCAGCTCTGGACCACGCGCGCGACGTCGCCGACCACGGTCGCCGATGTCCGGTACTCGTACGACGCGCTCGGCAACGTCACGCGGGTGTCCGATGTGACGGCGAACGATCACCAGTGCTTCACGACCGACTACTTGCGCCGGCTCACCGCCGCGTGGACACCTGCGAGCGGCGATTGCAGCGCCGCGGCCGCGGCGAGCGCGCTGGGCGGGCCTGCCGCGTACTGGCACAGCTACAGCTATGACGCGATCGGCAACCGCACCCGGCTGGTCGACCACGTCACGTCGGCGGGCGTTCGCGACACGACCTACGCGGCGCCGACCGTCGGGCACCGCCTGACCGCGACGTCGACCAGCGATACCAGCGGGACCCGTACGCGCGCGTTCAGCTACGACGCCTCCGGCAACATGCTGACGCGGACGGCGGTGTCGGGCACGAGCCAGACCTTGACCTGGGACGCCGAGGGCCACGTCGCGACCAGCCGGGACACCACCGGCACGACGTCGTACCTCTACGACGTCGATGGCAATCGCCTGCTGCGCAAGGATCCGGCGGGCACGACCCTGTACCTGCCGGGCCAGGAGCTACGCTTCACCGCGGCAGACGGCAGCCGCAAGGCGACCCGGTACTATGGCCACGCCGCGCAGGTGATCGCGATGCGCACCGCCGCGACCGGCGTGACCTGGCTGTCCGGCGATCATCACGAGACCGCGCAGATCGCGATCGGCGCGATCGATCAGGCGGTCGCGATCCGTCGCGAGACGCCGTTCGGCGAGCTGCGCGGCGCGACCGGCACCTGGCCGTCGGGCATGGACAAGGGGTTCGTCGGCGGGACCAACGACAACACCGGACTCACCCACCTCGGTGCGCGCGAGTACGATCCATCGATCGGCCGGTTCATCTCTGTCGATCCGGTGATCGACAATACCGATCCGCAGCAGCTCCATGGATACGCGTATTCCAACAACGCGCCGATCACGGCATCGGACCCGAACGGGCTGATGCCCAAGTGGATGCACTCGGTGGTCTCGGCATCCACCAAGGCATCACACTGGGTATCCGACAACATGGGCACGATCTCGGCCGTCACCGGAATCGCGGCGATGGTGTGCGCCGTCGTTCCGCCGCTGCAGGCGGTTGCCCCCCTGCTCGAGGCGGTCTCGGTCGTGAGCGGTGCGCTGGCGGCGGTCAAGGACTGCTCGAGCGGAAAGAAGGTCGACTGCGCGCTCGACGTGGTCAGCATGGTCCCCGGCACGCGCGCGCTGTTCAAGGGCGCCGAGGCCGCCGGGAAGGCGGTGAAGGCCGAGGAGGCGGCCAACGACCTCGAGCGCGCCGTGCCGAAAAAGGGATTCACCAGGAACCAGATCAAGAACCAGCTGCGGAAAGCCGATCAGGAGAAAGCGAGCGCACTGGCCGAGATGGCGGAGTGCGAGGCCGAATGGAACCCGTTCTGGCCGCAGGATGCCGACGTCCGCGAGCTGTTCAAAGGCTGGCGCGGGGTCAAGGACGTGGCTCACCTGCTGCACGCGGCGCACTACATCAAGGACAAGATCCAGGAGCACCGGAAGGAGGACGCCGAGCGGCGCCGCGAAGAGGCCCACCACCGCGACGGCGAGCCGGTGGTGGGTCCGATCGAGCGTCCGCCCCCCCGCCCACGCCGCCGCACGGGCGCGGGTTCTCCCGAGGTGCGCCGATCTGATCGCGGCGCCGATCAGTCCGCGAGCAGGCGGCGCAGGCTGAGATCGAGCTGGCTGTCGACCAGGGTCCGCAGCGCCGGCAGGTCGGGATCTGCGACCTGCCAGCGCGCGACCAGGCGGAGCCGCACGCGGATCGCCAGGGTCTCCTTGGCCAGCGCGACCTGGCGCGCCGCGGTGGCGCGATGCACCGCGCAGATCGCGGCGATCGAATCGATCCCGAGGCGCTCGACGAGATGGAGCCGCAGCACCATGCGCTGGCGCGAGCTGAGGCCCTTGACCGCCGCCTCGAGCTCCTCCTTGATCGCGGCGCGATGCTCGCGCTTCATGAAGTGGAGCTCGGGATCGGAGCTCGTCGCGGGCAGCTCGTCGAGCCAGTCGTCGGCGGCGCCGCGCCGGGCGCGCTCGAGCCAGTTCAGCGCCAGGCGGGTCGCGGCCACGCGCACCAGCCCGGCGAGCTGACCCGCGCCGGCGTACTGCACGATGCGCGGTGGAGCGCCGCCCTCGCCGACGAGCAGGCGGGTGCACAGCGTCTGCCACACGTCGTCGCCCTGCGCGGCGTCCAGCCCCATGCGACGCAGCGGCGCCGCCAGGACATCGAAGTACCGCGCGCGAAACTGCCCCAGCGCCGCCGGGTCCCCGCGCGCGCAGCCGGCGGCGAGGTAGAGCTCGCTCGCGTCGAGCGCGTCGACTCCGACGGCGGCCTCGCGCGACCGGGCGCTCGACAGGCGGTGCGCCGCGGCCTGCGCCAGCTCGTCGTCGGACACCGCGATGCCGGGCCAGGCCGCGCGCCCGCGCTCCACCGCCGCCGCCGCCCAGCGACGCAGGTCGTTGCCGGCGGGCGAGCGGGCGGCCTTCATCGCCGGCTCCCCGGGAGCGGGCGGTGCCCCAGCTCGGTCTCGGCCTCGCGCAGCGTCTTGGCCCACTCGGGCTCGAGCGGCACATGCTCGGCCAGGCCGCGCAACAGCGTGGCGGCGCGCTGCCACGCGGCGATGGCCATGCGCGGCTGGCCCCGGAGGTCGCGCTCGGCGGCGAGCTCGGCCAGCACGGCGGCGCGATAATAGGTCATCACCGGGCGGTCCGCGCCGGCCGGGGTACCGTCGACCAGCGCGAGCGCTTGCTCGATCGCCGGCAGGCCGGTGGCGAGGCGGCCATGCGCGCGCTCGAACCCTGCATAACCGCGCAGACCAAACGCCCAGTCCAGCCGGGGCTCCGCCTCGTTCGAGCGCGCCAGCACGGCGAAGTGCTCGAGCGACCCGAGCCAGGCCGCGCGCGCCGCGTCGACCCGTCCGAGCGAGGTCTCGGCCTCGGCGACCTGCGCGGCGGCGATCGCGGCATCGCGGCGGTGCTCGCGGCTCTTCGGATCGCGGGCGACGAGCTGCTCGTGCGTGGTGCGCGCCGCGCCGAACCGCCGGGACGCCTCGGCCCAGTCGGAGCGGTCGAACGCGACCATGCCGAGATCGGCCTCGCACCGCGCCTGGACGGCCTGCCACTCGACGCTCGCCGGCTCGATCGCCAGCATCGTGGCCGCGACCGCGAGCGCCTGCTTGCGCAGCTGCACGGCGCCGTCGAGATCGCCCCGGCCGTAGCGCACGTTGGCGAGCGAGATCGCCGACCACGCGACCAGGTGCTCGACCTCGCTGTCCTTCGGGGCGCGCGCCGCGAGCCGCTCGCCATCGTCGAGCGCGGCGCGCAGCGAGCTCTCCGCGCTATCGAGCACGCCGCGCCGGTAGCGCCGCTGACCGATCGTCATCCGCAGCTCGCACAGCCGCTTGCCCGCCTCGAGGTCGTCCGGATCCTGTGCCAGGCGCGCCTGGAGGAGGTCGGCCGCTTGCTGCCACTCGCGCTCGGCGTCGGCGAGCTTGCCCAGCCGCTCCGCCATCGTCGCCGCGGTGGTCAGCCGGCCGGCGAGCTTCAGCTCGCGCTGGTGGCGTTGTTCGGGAGCTTCGCCGGCCGGGGCGCGGCGATACAGCGCCACGGCATCCAGGTAGAGCGCGCGGGATCGCGCGAAGTCGCCGGTCTGCCCCACGCGGCGCGCCTGGCTGGCGGTCAGATCGCCGCGGACCTCGTCGGTGCCCGGCGCCCCCGGTGCGCGATCGAGCATCGCGAGGCCGCGCTCCAGATAGCGGTCGGCGCTCGCCGCGTCCCCGGTGGCGCTGGCCACGGCGGCGCGCAGATCGTGCAGCGCGGCGCGCTCGCGCACCGCCTCGGGCGCCTCGGCACGCCCGGCCACCGTGGTCAGGTAGTACGCGTCGACGCGGTCCGCGACACCGGACAGGACGTCCAGTCGACCCACGGTCGACAGCCTCGCGCGCAGCTCGAACAGCAGGAACTTGACGAGCTCCTCGGCGCCGGCGCGCTCGCGCTGCGCGAGCCCTCGCTCGTCCTCGGCGTGCTCGCGCTCGGTGACGATCCGGCGCACGCTCAGCGTGCCGCCCACGCCCAGGATCGCCGCGAGCAGCGCCGCGAACACCAGCGCCGCCCGGTGCCGCCGCGCGAACCGCCGCACCAGGTCGCCGCGCGAGTAGCGGTGCGCCGCCACCAGCTGGCCGGTCTGGAACCGACGCAGATCGGCGGCGAGCTCGCCGCAGCTCGCATAGCGAGCCTCGGGCGCGGAGGCCATCGCGCGCTCGACGATCGCCACCAGGTCGCCCGGCAGGCCGGGCGCGATGTCGCGCAGCGGCCGGACCTCGGCGCGCGCGACGCGCTCGAGCACGTGGCTCACCGCACCATCGGGCACGGGCGGTACGCCGGACAGCGCGTGATACAGGATCCCGCCCAGCGCGTAGACATCGCTCTCGGGCGTCGCCGGCTCGCCCCGCGCCTGTTCCGGCGCCATGAAGCGCGGTGTCCCGAGCACCGAGCCACGGCACGTCGTCGTCGGATCGGGCGCCGCGGCTGGGTCGTGTCCGCCGTGGTCGTGGTGCGACGTCTCCTCGATCCCGGCCAGCCCCCAGTCGATGACGACGGTCTCGCCAAACGGTCCGACGAGGATGTTGGACGGCTTCAGATCGCGGTGGATGATCCCGCGCTGGTGCGCGTACGCGACCGCCTCGGCCGCCGCGAGCACCGGCACGAGCAGGCCGAGCCGCTTGCCCTCGTCGCACTCGGCGATCGCCTGCTCCAGGCTCGCGCCGGGGACGTGGCGCATCGCGTAGAACGGCTGGCCGTCGTCCAGGACGCCCGCGTCGTAGATCGGCACGATCCCGGGGTGCTGCAGCGAAGCGGTGACGCGGATCTCGCGCCGGAATCGCTCTGCGAGCGAGGGAGCGCTGCCGTCCATGCGCTTGACCGCGACCGATCGCGAGAGCCGGCGATCGAACGCCGCCAGGATCGTGCCCATGCCACCGCGCGCGATCACCGGCCCCAGGACGTAGCGCGACAGGCATTCGCTGCGACTGTCCCCTTCGAGTCGGACCGGGTCCGCCTCGACATGCAGCACCGCGCTGCCGCGGATCAGCTCGGCGACCAGCGCGGAGCAATCGCGGCACCGCCCGAGCTCGTCCTCGACCAGGCGCCGCGACGTGTCGTCGAGCTGGCCCGACACGAAGCGGAGTACGGTCGAGTCATCCAGGCAACGTGTCGGAACCTCTGCTGCTGTCTTCGTCTCATCGACCGCTTCCATGTGCCCTCGTGAAGCCGTACGTGCGACGGTATCCATCTTTATACTCCGGCGTGTCGCGGATACATCGCGCCTCGTTGGGGCTGCGCCCGACGCATCGGCGGTGAATCGCGCTGCGGGGCGGTGAACCGCACTGCAACGCGACGCGATGTAAGCATCGCGACAGAATCGCATCGAAATTCCGATGCCGGTCGTCGATGATGCTCGCTCAGATCTCGTTGACGCCGCGTGGTCCGCGCCGCACGAGATGGCAGCGCGCGGCACGCGGCCTCGAACCGAGATGGACGTCTGTCGACCAGCACGCGGCTCGGCCGCGCGCGGCGGAATGGACCGCTCGGTCCATGCGAGCGATGCTGCGGGCGATGCAGGCCGAGCCATTTCACATCGCCATCCCCCAGGCCGATCTGGACGATCTCCAGCGCCGACTGGCCCACGCGCGCTGGTCGCCGGAGCTGGACAACGACGACTGGCGCTACGGCACGAGCGGCCGGTACCTCCGCGAGCTGGTCGACTACTGGCAGACCGGGTTCGACTGGCGGGCGCAGGAGCGCGCGATGAACCAGCTGCCGCAGTTTCGCGCGTCGATCGACGGCACGCCGATCCACTTCGTCCACCGGCGCGGCCGTGGACCGGCGCCGATGCCGCTGCTGCTCGGGCATGGCTGGCCCTGGACGTTCTGGGACTTCCAGAAGCTGATCGAGCCGCTCGCCGATCCGGCGCGGTTCGGCGGCGATCCCGGCGACGCGTTCGATGTCGTGGTGCCGTCGCTGCCCGGGTACACGTTCTCGACGCCGCTCGCCCGGTCCGGGATCAACTTCTGGCGCACGGCGGATCTGTGGGTGACGCTGATGGACGGCCTGGGCTACGCCAGGTTCGCGGCGCAGGGCGGTGACTGGGGCGCCCTGGTCGCGGCGCAACTCGGCCACAAGTATGCCGATCGGCTGTACGGCGTGCACCTGCACTTCTTGACGCCGCTCGGCCAGTTCGGAGGGCGATCGGTCGACGCCAGCGACTACGCCGAGCACGAGCGCGACCTGCTCGACGGCAATCGCCGCTTCGTGCGCGACGGCAGCGGCTACGCCGGCATCCAGAGCACGCGTCCGCAGACCCTGGCCCATGGACTCGACGATTCGCCGATCGGGCTGTGCGCGTGGCTGATCGAGAAGCGCCGGGCGTGGAGCGACTGCGACGGTGATGTCGAGCGCGTGTTCTCGAAGGACGATCTGCTGACGACCGTGGGTCTGTACTGGCTGACGCGCAGCTTCGGCAGCTCGGCGCGCTACTACTACGAGGCGGTCCACGACCCGTGGCGACCGTCGCACGATCGCCAGCCGGTGGTCGAGGCGCCGACCGGCGTGGCGGTGTTCCCGCGCGACGTCGTCCGGATGCCGCGGCGCTGGATCGAGCGCTACTACCGGCTCGAGCGCTACACCGAGATGTCGAGCGGCGGCCACTTCGCGCCGATGGAGCGGCCGGACGCGCTGATCGACGAGCTCCGCAGCTTCTTTCGCCCGCTGCGAGCGCGTGACGCGTGACGCGTGACCGGCATCCACCGGAACCATCCAGCCGATCGGCGGGCGGTAGCTACGGTAGGTTCATCTGCCAGATCTGATTGCTGCCGCCGTTCGCCTGCCACTGGTCGACCACCGCGCCGTCCGCGGTGGAGGCCTGGAACACCTCCGCCAGCTTCCCGCTGTTCTTGTTGATGATCCGGACGTTGCCGCCGCCGAGGTCGACGAGCCGCCACTTCTGGTTGTTGCCGTTGTTGCTCGTGAACTGGAGGAGCGCGGAGCCGTTCGCCGTGGACGACGACGGTACGTCCAGGACCTTGCCGCTGTTCACGTTGGTCAGGCGGAAGTAGCCGGCGCCGTCGTAGTTGAGCGTCCACCGCTGGTGGCTTCCCGCATTGCTCGCGAACTGGTCGACGGCCGCGCCGTCGGCGGTCGAGGCGCCCTTGACCTCCAGCACCTTGCCGGCCGCCTTGCTGGTGAACGTGAAGTTGTTGTTGGCGGCGCTGACCGCACCCGCGCCGGTATCGACCGTGGCGCTGTTGAACCAGCTCATGGTCATCGACGTGCTCGAGGGAAACGTGAGCGGAAGCCAGACGTACATGGAGTCGAGGTAAGGTCCGCCCCAGGCGCCCGCCCAGCGATCGCCCGCGTACAGGTACGAGGTGGCAGAGCTACCCTGGACTGCGATGACGGCGGCCGATTGTGAAAAGAACGTCGTGCTGTCGCCGATGTTGGTGAGCCCCGACCACCCGCTTGCGAGGTTGGTGGAGGTTGCGTACCTGGCCTGATTCGGTGCCCAGCCGGTCGCGCCCGAGGTGAGCAGGAAGTACACGCCGTTGCGCTTGAACAACACCGGCGCCTCGCGCTGGCTGCCCGGGAACAGCTTGGTCACGAGCGCGCTGATGCTCAGGTAGTCCGAGCTCAGGCGGTACAGGTTCAGATCGAGGTTCTCGTTCGAGGTCGAGATGAAGTAGGCCGTGCCCGTGGTGTCGACGAACAGATTGCTGTCGCGTGACATGTAGCCGTCCTTGCCGTGATCGGTGATCCCGGTGCCGGCCAAAGGCCTGAAGCTGCCATGATACGTGTAGGGCCCCTCGATCATCGGAGACGAGGCGACCGCGGCGCGGGCCTCGCTGTAGTCCGTGCCATTCTCCCAGTGCATCCACATCACGTACTGGTGCGTCGACGCGTTGAACACGACCTTGGGGCGCTCCACGTTGGCGTGGTTCAGCTCGGCCGCCGAGCTCGACGACAGCGCGTTACCCCGGAGCTCCCAGTTACGCAGGTCGGTGGAGCGATAGCAGTTGACTGACTTGAACGTGAAGTCCGGATTCCGGTTCTCGCCAAACCAGTAGTAGAACGTGCCCACCTTGACGATGCCGCCGCCGTGCGCGTGGATGGGGTTGCCGGCGGTGTCCGCCCACTGAAGGCCGTTGACGATCACGCCGGAGGCCAGGGCCGCCGACTCCGAGCTCCCGAGCTCGACATCGTCGGCGCGCTCGGCTCCGCAGGCCAGCACGAGACTCAGGACCGCAGCGCTGCACGCGCACGAAAACACGGATGACTTCATGGCGTTCTCCCGGCGGCTGTCATTTGCGCGGATGCTCGCAGCGCGCCCGGTGACGCTGCAAGCTCGCCCGACCAGGAACGTGGGAGTATCGCTTCGCGATCGATCCGACCCCGTCGCGAATATCGCAAGCGCGCACGCGAAAATCGCCGGCGGTGAAGCACCCGATGCGAGCCTGTCCCGCGCTGGTGGTAGGATGATGGAGCCATGAAAAGCACACTCAAGGTCGGCCTCGCGTCGACGACGCGCGTCACGGTGGACGAAGGCCGCTGCATCGGCTTCATGGGCAAGGAAGGCATGGTGTACGCGACGCCGCGGATGGTGCTCGACGTCGAGCACGCGTGCCGCGACCTCCTGCTCGAGCACCTCGACGACGGCGAGGACTCGGTCGGCGCCCATGTCTCGATCGATCACCTCGCCGCCACGCCGCTCGGGCTCGAGGTCACGATCGACGTCGGGATCGTCGACATCGAGAAGCGAAGGGTGACGTTCGAGTTCTCGGTCCGCGACCCCGTCGAGGACTGCGGGCGCGGCAAGCACGTGCGCTTCGTCGTCGACAAGGCCCGGAGCTTCGAGCGCATCAAGGCCAAGCGCGCGAAGGCCGGACTCTGAACAGACCTACACCTCGCGGCGGGCGCGGCGGCGGGCGCGGGCGCGACGGATCCGGTGATCGATGCTGAGCCGGCCGGGGCCCTGGGCCATCAGCACGGCGAGCCCGCCGATGATCGCCAGGTTCTTCATGAAGTTCACGATCTGGGGCAGGCGCTCCTGGCCCTCGGCATTCCAGAACGCGTGGAAGATCAGCGTCGTCGGGATCATGAACAGGATGAGCCCGAGGCTGGCGATTCGCGTCAGGAACCCGGTCGCGATCGCGATCGCGCCGAGCACCTCCGCGGCGCCTGCGACGAGCGCGAGCGTCTCCGGATAGGGAATCCCCATCTGGGCCATGTGCGCCGCGGTGCCCGGCGTATCGGTGAGCTTGGCGATGCCGCTGAGCAGGAAGATGGCGGCGATCAACAGGCGGCCGACCAGCGCCATGGTCGGGAGGCTGGTGTCGCGGATCAGATCGTCGTCGTCGACGTCGCGGCTCGCGTCGGTCTCGGGACGCTCGAACGCAGGACGCTCCGCAATCCTCGGATTCATCGGCATGGGATTACCTCCGGCGACAAGACAGGCAAGGCTCGCACCAGCACGCCGTTCATGGATTTCGCGCCGGTCGCCGGCGCACACCATGGCACACGCGCGCAGTACGCGATCGGCGCACGCTCGCTCCGAGACCGAGCTCGGTGACCCGCCGCGGGTTAGAACGACTGCGTCGCGAAGTGGAACAGCAGGTACTGGGGGTTCGCCGACAGCGGGTTGATCACGATCGCGCCGTCGTGGTTGGTCGGGTTGCGGTGGATCAGGTGGCCGCCGGTGGCGTCGAAGCCGGTGGCGAAGATCGAGACGTGGTTGGCGCTGGCGAGCGCCGAGTCGACCAGGGAGGTCAGCTGGGTCGGTGTGCGCTCGGTGAAGCTGCCGGAGCTGACGCCCAGGTGGTTGACGTAGTCGAGCTGCTGGCCGGTGTGCCAACCCTCGGACCATGCGCCTCCGCGGAGCGGCGCAGTGAGGGTCCGGAAGTCGACGTTGGGGTTGCCGCTGGTCGACGCGATGTTGACGGCGATGTCCTCGACGCGACCGTTGACCTGGACCTGCAAGTGGATGTGATTGTCGTCACCGCGGCACGACGTGGTGGTGTTCGGGTTGACGATCGCGACCAGGAAGCCGTCGAGCCGGCCGTAGGCCGCGGTCATCGCCGAGCCGAACGTGCTGGTGCAGGGCAGCCGGGTCGGCGTGCCGTCGCCGGAGCTGCCGCCATCGGGCGGGGTGGTGCCGCCGTCGGGAACTCCGGCGTCGGCTCCGCCGCCGCCGCCGCCGCCGCCGCTGCACGCCGCGCGCGCGCTGCTCGAGTTGCGCGGTGCCGGGGCGCCGGTCGCGAAGTCGGCAGCGTTGTTGTCGCTGTCGGTGCAGCCGTGCCCGCCGCGGAAGCCGGCGGTGGTGTTGCTCTGGGTCGGCGCCGGGCTGCCCTCGGACTGGTTGGCGCTGCCGTAGCCGACGAGGTCGCGGATACTGCTGTCGGGCAGGCACGCCGATGCGCCGCACGTGAGCAGCGTCTGGTTGGTCACCAGCGCGACCTTGCCAGTCGAGCCCGACATGTTCATCGAGCCGGTCGCATCGGCCACCGGGAGGTTCGCGCCGACGCTGCCGTTGCTGGCGAGTCGCACCAGGTAGTAGCCGCCGGCCGGGATGGTGCCGCTGAGGCTGGCCGCAGCCCATGCCGAGCCCGTGGAAGATGCGTACTGCACCGACCAGCCGGTGATGGTCACCGAGCTGGCGCCGCGGTTGAACAGCTCGACGTAATCGTTGGTGAACGACGCGCCCGAGTTGCCGCCGCCGCCGTACAGCTGACTGATGACGATGTCCGGCGAGACCAGCGGGCTGGGCGCCGTCGCCTCGGCGCCGTCGGTCCCCGGCTCGGGATCACAACCGATAGCCGTCAGAGACAGGCCCACACCGATCATTGCAAGTCGCACACGAGAACCAGATAGAGCTTGGAGCTGCATGCGCGGAGAATAGGCAGGTCGGGGAGATCGGCGCCACGGACCAGGACCGCTCAGCAGAAGGTTCACATTGCCTGACATGGCGGACCTGTTGCGGGTATGACGGCCGTGTGGCGTGGAGCTCCCGATGGGGCGTCCGTTCCCGAGTCACCGTGGCGCGAGCGCGCCGGGCGCCCCGGAGATCGGGGGAGGGACCGCATCGTTTCGGCCGCGTGAATCGTCGTGGTGGCGAAGCAGGGACCGAACATGCAGACCCTGGAAGATCAACGCGTTGTCGCTGCCGCCCGGGGGGGGCGCGGAGCCCCCTCGAAACTTGCCCGTTGTCATGGGGCCTGTTTCACTGCCGCGATGACCGCGTCGCGACGAGAGGTCCTGAGATCGCTGGCGCTCGCCGGTGCCGGCGTGGCCGCCGGCTGCGCCCGCGGGATACCGGGCGCCGACCGTCGCCGCCTGCCGCCCGTGCACGTCGCGGCCGATCGCGAGATTCGCACCGTCGTCGGCCTGCGGCCGTTCCGCTCCAGCGGGTTCTGCGTGCGCGCCGACCGGCTGGGCGAAAAGCTGGTCGTGCACAACTACGGCCACGGCGGCTCGGGGGTGACGATGTCGTGGGGCACCGCCGACCTGGCGTCGCGGCTGGCGCTCGAGGCACCCGCGCGCAACATCGCCGTGCTCGGCGCCGGCGCGGTCGGGCTCGCCACCGCGCGTCTGCTGCAGCTGCGGGGTGCGAGCGTGACGATCTACACGGCCGCGCTCCCACCCGACACCACCTCGAACATCGCAGGTGCCCAGTGGTTTCCATTCTTCGCGTTCGGCCAGGGCGCCCTGGTCGGCGCGTTTCGCGACCAGTTCATCGCGGCGGCGCGGTTCTCGTATCGCTGGTTCCAGTCACTGGTCGGCACCGCGTATGGCGTCCGCTGGATGACGAACTACTCGCTCGCCGACACACCGTTCGAGCATGAAGACGGGCTGACCGGCCTGCACAGCCCGATCCACGAGCTGATCCCCGAGCTCGCCGATCTACCGCGCCATGCGCATCCGTTCGCCGCGCCGTACGTCCGCCGGTTCGACACGATGATGATCGAGCCATCGATCTACCTCGACGCGGTGGTGCGCGACGTGCGCCTCGCCGGCGGCAGCATCGTCGTCCGCCGGTTCGAGGCCGCCGGCGATCTCGCCGCGCTGCCGGAGCCGACGATCGTCAATTGCACCGGCCTCGGTGCCCGCACGCTGTTCGGCGACGACCAGCTCACTGCCGTCAAGGGCCAGCTGACCGTGCTCCTGCCCCAGCCCGAGGTCGACTACGCGGTGCTGCACGGCGATCTGTACATGTTCTCGCGCCGCGACGGCGTCGTGCTCGGCGGCACCCACGAGAACGGCGTGTTCACGCTCGAGCCCGATCTCGCAGCCAAGCAGCGCATCCTCGCCGGTCACGCGCAGGTGTTCGCCCCGCTGGTTCGCGGCTAGCGATCCGCTCGCTCGCGGTGACCGCGATCAGTATCGGCAGCGGAGCTCCGGCAGGTGCTTCGCGCCGTCGGAGATCACCGCCGCGAGATCGTCGAGCAACGCCGGCGTGCGGACCTTGGGCCGACCGGGAAAGTCGCCCATCACCAGCAGCGCGAAGCTGTCCGCCACGATCTCGTCGGGGTGGACGATCTCGTCGGTGTTCTGGCCGTAGCACGCGGCAAACGGCGTCGCGCCCGGATCGTGGGCGACGAGTGCGCCGCTGCCATCGCGCACCGGCTGCCACGCTCCCGCGGCATCCTGGGCGAGCTCGAGGAAGCGCAGCTCGATGATCTCCATGAGGTTGCCGCTGCCACCGGCGGTGAAGCCCGGGGACTTGTAGTCGAGTAGCGCCATCACCCACGCCGCCCCGGTCGCGAGCTGGACCTGCGTGCGGAAGCCGACGTCGGGGCCGTCCGGGTTCGTGGCGTAGCGAGCCGCGACCTCGGACGGCATCGTGAAGCCGGCGGCCGCCGTGGTGCCGATGACGGCATACGCTGCGTTGCGCAACGCCGGGGAGTGCCGGCTGATCACGTGCCACAGCTCGTGCGCGATCACCAGCGGCAGCAGGTCGTCGCTGAACTGGCTCAGCTTCCCCGCCGGGATGATGATCGCGTTTTGCCGGGTGTACGGCATGCCGTACTCCTCGTTGCCGGAGGTCTTGACGATCAGGACCTCGGTGGGCAGGAACGGATCGATCGCGAGGCCGCGCCGGGTGAGCCCGGCCTCGATGACGGCGCGGGCACGGTCCAGGCGCGCGACCTCGGCGGGCGTGAAGCGCTGCGCCTGCGCGGCGGCGAAGTCCAGCAGCGCGGCCTCGGTGATCGGCAACGGCTGCTTGCGCCGGAACGATCGATCGGCCGGCGACATCCGCTGGGTGAACCCGTCGGATCGGCCGAGCACGGCGCGGGCTTCCTCGGGCGTACCGGCCCGCATGCGAGCCAGCGGCGTGCCGGGCCTGCCGGGCGCGACCGGAGCAGCGGGCGCGGAGCACGCGGTGACAACGGCCGCGAGCGCGAGGCAGCGGATGACCAGCAAGGAGCTCATTGGCCCGGAGCCTACCCCCGTGCTCCCGGGGATGCGCCGGATCGCGAGCAGGTTCGCAGGGGTCGCGCAGACACCGGCACGTCCGGCGGGCGACACGATGATCGCGCACCGGCCGCGGCCGGGATGATAGGATGGACGTCATGCGCGTGTTCTTCGGGGTCCTGGGGGTGATCATCGCCCTGTTCAGCTCGTTCTTCGTCGCAACCGCGTTCGTCGAGATCGCCGGCGGAGGGGACGGCAAGACGCAGGTCTCGGTGCTGGTCGGCCTGGCCGTGTTCTTCGGCGGAACGGCGCTGGCAGGCGGTTACCTGGCCCGGCGCATGTTCCGGCGCGCCGGCCGTGCGGCGCCGCTGGCGACCGGCACCGAAGTGGCCGAGAAGCGCGTGCTGGCGCTCGCGGCCAAGCTCGGCGGGCGCACCACGGTGGCCGAGGCGGCCGCGCGCTGCAGCCTCACGATCGAGGAGAGCCGCGAGGTGCTCGAGCGCCTGGTCTCGCAGAGCGTGGCCGAGCTCCTCGTCGCCGACGATGGCACGATGGTCTACGCGATCTCGGGCTTGCTCACGCCCGAGGCGAAGGCCGCGGCGGCCGACCCGATCGCGTCCTGAACCGGCGCCAGCTCGGCTACTTGCGGGCCTTGGCGTCGAGCTCGGCCTGGTACTTGGCGGTCGATTGCTCGACGGCCTTGAGGTTACTCGCGGCCAGCACCGGGCGAGCGGCTCTGGCGCGCGCCTTGGCGTCGGCGGTCGCCTGATGCTGGCCCTGGAAGTGGGGAGCGACGTGGAGCGCGAACAGCTCGTAGCTGCGGAACCGGGCTGCCGGCGCCGCCCAGTCGTGGGCGAGCTGCAGGTACGCACCGAAGCCGCCGTTGGATTGCTTGTCCAGCCGCTCGATCTGGGCGATCGCGTCGTCGGGGGTGCCGATGGTGCCCAGGCCGGAGCCGTTGACGAAGTCGATGCACTGGCGAACGGTGGTGCCGTCGCCGACGGCCATCTGCGGGAACGCGGCGGTGTGCTGGAAGTAGTCGAACCACTCGAGCATGCCGTGCTCGACGTCCTTGTAGGCCTGCTCGCGGGTCTCGGCGAGGTGGACCAGGCCGACCAGGCGCCAGGCGTTGCGATCGACCGCGACGCCGTAGTGGGCGGCGCGCTCCTCCATCACGTTCCAGTGCAGCGCCAGGACGTCGAAGCCCGCGGCGGTGGTGGCGCCGATCGACAGCAAGCCATGGCCGTAGCGCCCGGCGAGCCTCGGCCCGGACGGTGACGCGACCGCGGCGATCGCGATCTCCGGATGAGGATGGGTGTAGGGCCGCAGGTGCAGCCGGGCATCACGCAAGGTCCAGCGGGCGTTCTCGAAGCTCACCGGCTCGTCGCTGCGCATCAGCCGGGTGATGATGTCGACGGCGTCCTCCAGCAGCTCACGGGTCTGCGGCATGTCGAGGCCGATCATCGCGGCGTCGCTCGGCAAGGCGCCGGGTCCAAGGCCGAGCATGAACCGGCCCTTGGTCATGTGATCGAGCTGCACGGCGCGCTCGGCGATCCACAGGGGGTTGTGATAGCTGGCGCTGATCACGCCGCTGCCGAGCTTGATGCGCCGGGTGCGCTGCGCCGCCGCGGCAATGAAGATCTCGGGCGAGGCGATGATCTCGCTGCCCGCGGAGTGGTGCTCGCCGATCCAGGCCTCCTCGAATCCCAGCTTGTCGAGGTGATCGATCAGCTCGAGATCACCATCGATCAGCAAGGTCGGATTCATCCCGGCGGGATGGAACGGAGCCATGAAGATTCCAAAGCGCATACGAGACATCGGTGTTACTCCCGGGTGGTCGAGTGACGCGTGGGCCGCAGGCCGGCGGAAAGCGGCCCGAGGATACTCCGCGGCGCCCGAAACCACGACGCCAAAGCCCCCGCACGCTCCGGACCTCGGCGAGCGGCCGTTTCTGCGACGGCGCCTCGGGCCGCGTCCTCGGGCCGCGTCCTCGGGCCGCGTCCTCAGGTCTCGTCCTCGGTGTGGTTCCGCGTGTAACGAAAATCGCAATGGCTGGCGCCTTGCATGATCGTCTGTGTGCGCGTGAGCCGCACGCCGGCGCCGAAGCCCTCGGCCATCGCAAAGTCCGAGTTGCATACCAGCAGGAAGCCGAGCTCCGGCACGCCCAGCTCGTGGAAGAACCTGGCGTAGCGACATCCGGTGACGTTCACATCGAATGTGTCCGGAGCTTGTTTGACCACCTCGTAATCCAGGGCATCTCCCGCCGCGAAGCCCGCGAACGCGGAAGCCATCTTGTCCCCCAGATCACGTGCTCCCTGGTTGCGCCACCAGCGCTCGCCATACGCGCGATACAGCGGTCCCAGCGCGTCGCGGACGAGGGCGTTTGCGCGCTCCGTCCCGAACTCCGCTTGCAGCGCCTTGACCAGCGGGACCAGGACTTGAGCCTGGATCTTGACTTGCTCGATCAGCGGAACGTCCATCGGTCGCCTCCCCTGGAATCGTTGCTCGAGCGCTGCAGCGGGTCAAGCACGGCGCTCTCGGCGCTCGGTTCCGGCGCGCGCACGCTTGGCTTGCTCGCGACGTCCGTGCGGGTGCAACGTCGGCGCACGACACCGCCGGCCAGGGAGGCCAGATGAAGATCACCGAGATGAACTGGATGCAGGTCGAGAGCTATCTCAAGCGCGACGATCGCGCGGTGGTTCCGATCGGCTCGACGGAACAGCACGCCGGCTTGAGCCTCGGCGTCGACCTCATCCTGTCCGAGCGGGTCTCGGTCGAGGCGGCGGAGCCGCTGGGTGTGCCGGTGTTCCGCGGCCCGAAGCAGGCGCGCGAGCTGCTGGGCGATGGCAACTTCGGAGGCCGCTACCAGCGTCCGGACGCCGAGATGCTGGCGCTCTGGAAGATCGCCGTCGACGAGACGCGTGACGTGATCGAAGGGCCCTGGGCATGACCGCCGATGAAGATTCCGGCCCGCTCCTGATCTGGGGCGCCGGTGCGGTCGGCGGGACGATCGGGGCGTACCTCGCGCGCGCCGGGCATCCGGTCGTGCTGGTCGATATCGTGGCCGAACATGTCGCGGCGATCCGCGAACGCGGCCTCCGCATCGAGGGGCCGATCGAGGAATTCACCCAGCCGATACCGTCGTTCACGCCGGACCAGCTGCAGGGGTGTTATCGACGCGCCGTGCTGTGCGTCAAGGCCCAGCATACGGCCGAGGCCGCCGCGGCGATGCGCCCGTTCCTTGCGGAGGATGGGTATGTGGTCTCGGCGCAGAACGGGCTCAACGAGCGCGTGCTTGCCGAGGTCGTCGGCCGCGAGCGCACGATCGGCGCCTTCGTCAATTTCGGCGCCGACTACCTCGGCCCCGGCCGCATCCTGTACGGCGGCCACGGCGCCGTGGTCCTCGGCGAGCTCGACGGGCGAATCACGCCGTGCCTGGTGGCGCTGCACCGGACGCTGGTCGACTTCGCGCCGGGCGCGATCACGACCGACAACATCTGGGGCTA
The DNA here is from genome assembly GCA_036403075.1 of Kofleriaceae bacterium. GTDB lineage: Bacteria > Myxococcota_A > Polyangia > Haliangiales > Haliangiaceae > JABFXX01. The sequence continues at coordinate 5,171 of DASWRS010000241.1, read as the reverse complement.
TCTCTGGGGCAAGCTCGCCTACGGCGCGCTGCTGTTCGCGACGGCGCTCACCCACGACTCGATCGCCGATGCCCTGGCGCTGCCGCAGTACTTCGCGCTGTATCGCGCGCTCGGCGTCGAGATCCTGCGCGTCGCCGCGGCCGAGGACGTCCGTCCCGAAGGCTTCAATGGCTTCGACCCGGCGGCGTTCCGTGCCGACGCCGATCCGGCCGCGACCCGGCGCTCGATCGACGACATGGTGATCCACAACCGCAAGTCGGCGAAGTCGCACAGCGGGATCTGGCGCGACCTCGCGGTCCGCAAGCGCAAGACCGAGGTCGACGCGCAGATCGCGATCATCGCCGAGATCGCGGCCACGCACGGGCTGACCACGCCGCGGGTCGATTGCCTGGTGCGCCTCGTTCACGAGATCGAGGACGGCCAGCGGCCCATGGACCGCGCCAACCTCGATGCCTTGGCCGACCAGGAGGCCAGGAGCAGCAGCGGCTGATCGAGCGCATCGCCTTGCGCCGCCTCGGCTCGCCGGCGGACATCGCCCACGCGGTCCTGTTTCTTCGCCTCGGACCAGGCGTCCTGGATCACCGGCCAGGTGCTGTCGGTGAGCGGCGGTGCGTAGCCGGCCGTGTCGCTGACCTCCCCGACCGGGTGCGTCATCCCGCCCCACGAATCTCGGCTTCGCACGGCCCCGGCTGGTCACGGCCCCGGAGCAACCGGGACGCTGGGCGGGACCGAGGTGGCCGAGCTCCGGGGGCTGCGGGAACCGGCCGGATCTGGTGATCTCCACGTAGTTCCCGGAGCTTCCGCTGTCCGGCCACGCGCAACTGCTGTGGCTGCGCTGTGGGCCGGCGTGCTGCTGCGCACACACGCGGGTGCGGTAGCCCAGCATGTGGGCGAGATTCTTGGAGCCGAGATCGATCGAATTTGCGGGGACGGCTCGACAATCGACCAAAAGCAGTGCATAGACATCGTCTGTTCTACACGGTCTAGACAGGGCTAACTTTTCAGCCCTTCGTGTGGAATCACCTGCTGTTACTGGAGAGTGCGACGATGTCTGAAGGTACCATCAAGCGGCTGACGGATAAGGGTTTCGGCTTCATTGCGAACGCGTCGGGAACCGACATGTTCTTCCACATGTCAGCCGTCGAAGGTGTACGGTTCGAGGACCTACGGGAGGGACAGAAAGTGTCCTACAACGAGGGTCGCGGGCCGAAGGGTCCCCGGGCCGAGAACGTTCGCGTTCTCTAAGCGGCGGTCCAATTTCGACCAAAGAGCCGGCACCGTGCCGGCTCTTTGGCGTTTTCGGCCGGCGTTCGGCCCGGCCTACCGAGCAGGCGCACGCGGGAGCCGTCGCCGGTGTCACACGTGCTGATCGATCAAGATCGGGTTGCTGTCCGGATCGACGACCACGAAGCTCGCCGGGCCGGTCGTGGATTCGTCGGCGGCGGTCACCGGCTCGATGCCGAGGGCGCGGAGCCGGCGCTGCAGCTCGCGGACGTCGGTGAAGTCGCTCAGCGGGTTGCACGCGCTGTCCCAGCCCGGGTTGAAGGTCAGGATGTTGCGCTCGAAGCCGCCCTGGAACAGGCCGATCGTCGCGCCGCCGTTCTGCAGGATCAGCCAGCTCTTCGCGTTGCCGCCGCGGGCCTCGAAGCCGAGCTTCTCGTAGAACGTCCGCGACGCGGCGAGGTCCTTGACCGCGAGGCTCACCGAGAACGTTCCCAGGGTCGTCGTGTGGGTGGTTGTCATGCCCGGGATGTTACGCTGGTGCGCGGAGACGGGACTTGCCAGATCTTGCGAACCTCGACTACGTCCACCGCGTCAACCGCGCGATCGATCACGTCACGCGCAACCTGGCCGAGCCATTGCCGCTCGACGACGTCGCTCGCGTCGCGTGCTTCTCGCCCTACCACTTCCACCGGATCTTCCGCGCGCTGGTCGGCGAGACGCTGCACGCGTTCGTCAAGCGCGTGCGGCTCGAGCGGGCGCTGTACTTGATCTCGCACGATGACGTCCCGTCTTTGACCGACGTCGCGCTGACGTGCGGCTTCTCGTCGAGCTCGGACTTCTCGCGCAGCTTTCGCAGCCACTTCGGCGTCCCGCCGAGCGCGTTCGACGTCGAGCAGCTCCGCCGGGCGCGGCGCGACCAGATGCTCGATGCGCTGGTGCCCGATGACGGCGCAGGGGAGCCGCACCGGCGCCTCGCGCGGCTGCCCGCCGGCGAGAACCCCGACGGCTTCACCGTGCGGCTGCGCGAGCGACCGGCGCGCCGCGTGGCGTACACCCGGGTGCTCCAGCCGTACGGCAGCGATCGCGTACCCGCAGCCGCCGCGCACATGGTGGCGTGGGCGAAGCAGCGCGGCCTCGCCGGCGGCCAGTGGCTCGGCTACCAGTGGGACGATCCGGAGATCGTCGCGCTCGAGCGCTGCCGTTACGACATCGGGGTGGAGATCCCGGCCGCGGCGCCGGTGGACGGCGACGTCAACGTCACCGTGTTCCCGCCGATGACGCTGGCGGAGATCGACATCGTCGGGCCAGTCGAGCTCGAGATGCGCGCGCTCGACTGGCTCTACACCACGTGGCTACCGAGCAGCGGCCATGTCCCCGACCACCAGCCGATGTTCGAGGCCTGGAGCGGCGAGCCGTTCGCCCACGGCCACGATCACTTCGAGCTGCGCGTCCAGCTCGCCGTGGTCGAGGCGGCCGCGCCCGGTGACCCGCGATGGATACCATGACGACGATCTGCGACGCGCACCTCGACCGGAGCGCCGATGTGGGTGTGGATCACTCGCCGGCGAGCTCCCGGCGATGAGCGATCCGCTGGAGGTCTTGCTCGCCGACGGAGTGATCGACGAGGTGCTCGGCCGGCTCAAGAGCGGCAAGGAGGCCAACATCTCGCTGGTCCGCCGCGGCGACGGCGTGCTCGCGGCCAAGGTGTACAAGGACCGCGCGACCCGCAGCTTCAAGAACAACGCCGACTACAAGGAGGGGCGCAAGGTCCGCAATACGCGGACCCAGCGCGCGATGGACAGCGGCGGCCGGTTCGGCCGCGACGCGGCGGAGCAGGCCTGGAAATCGGCCGAGGCCGACGCGATGTACCGGCTCGTCGGCTCCGGGGTACGCATCCCCCGGCCGGTGATGTTCTACGAGGGCGTCCTGCTGATGGAGCTGGTGACCGACGGCCACGGCCGACCGGCGCCGCGGATGATCGACGTCGCGATCGAGCCGGCGGCGGCGATCGGTGTGTACGCCGATCTGGTCGCGCAGATCATCGCGATGCTGTGCTGCGATCTGATCCACGGCGATCTGTCGCCCTACAACATCCTCGCCGCGGCGGACGGACCGACGATCATCGACTTCCCGCAGGTCGTGTCCGCGGTCCACAGCTCGCGGGCCGAGTTCTTCTTCCTGCGCGACTTCGACAACGTGGTGCGGTTCCTGGCGGACTTCGATCCGGCGCTCGCGGTGCACCGGCATGACGGCCGCGCGATCTGGCGCGCGTACGTGAGCCGCGAGCTGACCCCCCAGTTCGTGCCGCCGCCGCCCCCCCCGCCCCAGGCGAGCCGGCCGCGATTCGATCCGCGGCGCGAGCAGCGCCCCGACTCGCGACGCACCGATCCGCGGCGTGGCGATCGCAGGCAAGGCCAGCCGCCGGAGCCCCCGCGATCGCACGGGCCGCGGCGAGACGATCCGCCGTTGCAGCACGATCCGCACCGCTCGACCGGCTCGCCTCGGATCGCCTCGCCGCACGGCTCGCCGCCGCAGGGCCCCGACGCGTCACGGCACGCCAGGTCCGATCCGCGGCGGCCGCCGGAGCGCTCGACGGGAGCACCGCAGGGCCGGCCGCCGCAGAATCGGCCGCCGCAGGACCGAGCGCGCCCGACCAACGAGCGGGCTGCAGCACCGCAGCGCCCTGCTCCGCCCTCGCGCGACTCGGCCGCCTCGCCTGCATCGAACCGAGGCCGCCGCCGGCGCCCCAAGCGTCACTGGTGACGCCCCCGACTGCGTCTGGCGCGCCGAGATCGCCGCCGGGTCGCGCAAGCTCTGGCCGCGGCATCACCAATGTTTCAGGTGGAGTGAACCACGCGGCTCAAGACGATCGGAGCGAGGCCCGATCGGCCCTTGACCGGTCGTGGCACGGCTCCTAGCCTTGCGACGGGGATGGGGTTCGATCGACGTCAAGATCCCGGCGCTCGGCGAGGCGCACATCCGGAAGGGCTTGCGAAGCAGCCGGGGAAGCAGACCCTGGTGGCCGCGGAGCTCGAAGGGGCCGAGGGCGAGCCCGCGCAGGCTCCCGGAAAGCAGACCCTCGTCCACGCCGAGTCGGGCGCGCTGTCTCCGGAAGCCGGGCCGCTGCAGCGCAAGCCGGGTGCGGCCGGAGCCGCAGCGGGCGCCGCGGGCGCCGCGCCGCCGGCGAGCGGAGGCGGCGCACCCCTGCCTCCCGATGTCCGGGCGCGCATGGAAGCTGCGCTGGGCGGCAACTTCGCCGCCGTGCGCGTCCACCACAACGCCTACGCGCAGGAGATCGGCGCCCAGGCGTTCACGCGCGGCACCGACCTGTTCTTCGCGCCGGGGCGCTTCGATCCCGGGAGCCCAACGGGCCTCGCGCTGATCGGCCACGAGCTCACGCACGTCAGGCAGCAGACAGAGGGTCGCGTGCCGGTGACCGCGCAGATCGGCGGCGCTCCGGCCAACGATGCCCCGGCGCTCGAGCGCGAGGCCGACGAGCTCGGCGCCAAGGCGGCGCAAGGCGCGGCGGCGCCCCAGGCAGGAGGCGGGCCGCAGGCCGCGGGCGCACCGGCCGCCGCCGCGAACCACGCATCGGTGCAGGCCAAGGCCGAGCCTGACGAGACGGACGCTGCACCACCGGCGGCCCAACCTCGGGTCGAGGAGCTCGCCGAGCCCGACGCTGCCGAGGCGCTGGACGCCGGCGCGGGGTCCGCAGCGCCGATCCAGAAGGCGCCCACGGGCCAGCCGCAGAACGGCTCGAAGGCCAAGAAAGAGTACATCCCGTTCAAGATCGCCATCGGCAAGCTGATGACCCGGGAGGCGTTCGAGGCCGCCGCCAACCTTCAGGTGTTTGGCACCGCGGCGATCCCGTCGCGCTGGGAGAACGTCAAGGACGCCTACACGCTCGCCGACAGCCCCGTCGAGGTCCTGTTCGAGGCCTCGCTCAT
>DASWRS010000240.1:0-21654 GCA_036403075.1 Kofleriaceae bacterium | reverse complement strand
CCGCCGCCGCCGCCTGCGCGGGCCTGGGCCTGGACCTGATCCTTGGCCGCCTCTTCCGCGGCGGCGCCGAGCTCGCCGGCGCCCGAGCCCGAGACGCTGGTCGCCGCGGAGTTCGAGACGTTGATCGTCGTGTTGCCGCCGCCGATCGTGATGCCGCTGCCGGCCTTGAGGCCGAAGGTCTTCTGCGAGTGCGTCAGCAGCGACGAGCCCTTGCCGGTCACGCCTTCCTTCGTGCCCACCTTGAGCGCGTTGGAGTGCAGGATCACGTTGGTCTTGGCGATGACCTCGATGTCGCCGTCGCTCTCGATCTTGACGATCTTGTTGACCGAATCGAGGACGAACTTGTTCTTCTTGGTCTTGTCGACGATCGTGAGCTTCTCGGCGCCCTGCTTGTCGTCGAAGATGATCCGGTGGCCGCAGCGCGACTTGATCAGCTTGGTGTTGTTCTTGGCCGAGTCATTGACCTCGACCGGCTCCTGCTTCTTGCTCCACAAGGCACCGATGACGATCGGCCGATCGACGTCGCCGTGCTCGAACACCACGAGCAGCTGATCGTCGATCTCGGGCAGCATGTACGTGCCGCGCTCGGGCCCGCCCATCGGCACCGCGATGCGCGCCCAGAACGTGGTCTCCTGGTCGTTGAGCCAGGGGAACTTGACCTTGACGCGGTAGCCGGGGTTGTCGGCCCCGTCCTTGTTGTCGACGACGATGGCGAGCTGCACGCCCCGGATCTTCGAGGCCCGCAGCGCCTGCGGCATCACGCGGTCGATGGGTAGGAAGGTCACGGGTTACTCGATGTCGATCTTGGGAGCGTCGTAGTTGCTCTCGCTGCTCGAGGTCAGCTTCGCGGAGCTCGAGCCTTCCATCTGGAAGTCGGAGCCCGCCTTGATGTCGATCGTCGTCTTGGCGTTGATCTTGATGTTCTCGCCCTTGATCACGAGCTTGGCCTTGGCCGTGATCTCCATCTTGCCTTCCATCGACGAGATCGAGATGCCGCCCTCGCCGGACATCGGCGGCTTCCAGATCGCGCAGATGTTGGGGCCGGCGCCGTCCTTGGCGAACTTGCCCATGCCGACCATGAGCTTGGTGGTCTTGTCGGCGAACCAGACCTTGGTGCCGGCCTTGGTGTCGTCGAACACCATGCGGTGGCCGGCGCGGCTGCGGTAGCCGCGGAAGTTGTTCGCGCCGTCCTCGTTGGGCTCGGGCGAGAAGTCGGGCTTGCTCCACACGCCGCCGACGATCACCGGCTGGCTGATGTCGCCGGCGACGAACATCACGACGACGACGTCATCGACGTCGGGCAGCGTGTACCAGCCGAACTTCTTGCCCTCCATCGGCGTGAGCAGCTGCGCCCACTGGGTCTGGTCGGTGTCGCCGGCGTCGAGCCACGGCAGGCGGACCTTGATCCGGTCGAGGTTGTCCGGATCCTTGTTCTGGCACACGATGCCGTAATGCAGCCCGTACTGGACTGAATCCATCGTCTCCAAACGTGGTCCGCCGGTGCGCATGGCTATGCCTTCATGCCTTCTGGGCGTCGCGCGCGAACCGCAGGATGGTGACGTAGCCGCCGCCCTCCTTGGCCTTCGACGCGATGTGACGGTGGGTGACGCCCATGAGGTAGTAGTTGCCGTTGAACGGGTCGTCGTTGTTGGTCGCGTTGGCGACGACCTTGACGACCTTGCCGAGCTCGAACTTGGGGTTGCCCGCGACCTCGGCCTCGCCGGTCATGTAGCTCAGCGACGCGTCCTGGAGCCGGGCCTTGGCGAGCGCCTTGGCCTCCTCCGCGCTCCAGATCGGATGGTCGACGGTGAACGACTCTTCCTGGCCGAGCGAGCCCGAGCCCGCGACCGAGGTCTGCGAGCCCAGCTTGGAGCTCTGCACCGACGCCTCGCCGGTGATCAGCTCCTTGGTCTCGGGGTTCCAGCCCTTGACCGTGACCTTGTTGATGATCGCCGAGGAGTTCAGCCGCGGCGCGAGCCGGTGCAGGATCGCGTCGGCCTGCTGGTCGACGTTGAGCGTCGCGATCGGCCCGGCCTGGAGCTCGGGCTGCTTGACGAACACCTTGCTGTCGACGCACCAGACGTGACAGCCCATGCGCGCCGCGCGGGTCCGGAGGAACTCGAGATCGGTCAGGTTGTGCTGGTAGACGTGCTTGTACTGGATCGACGCCTCGTGCTTCCACTCGAGCGTCAACCCGGCGTCGCCGACGACCTGGTTCAGGATCTGCTGATCGGTCTTGTCGGTGAACGTGATCGACTTGCGCTTGCGGAGCAGGCGATGGAGCTTGTTCATCGCCCGGATCAGGATCACGGTCTTCTCGCCGCCCTTGTAGACCGGCTCGAGACCGACGATCTCGCCCTGGAACACCGGGGTCTTGTCGTTGCCGACCTTGACCTCGATGGTCGCTCCGATCTTCTTGGTCGAGTAGATGTCGCCCTGGTTGGCCAGCACGATCGCCGCCATGTCCGGCTGGAACATGTCGCGGTCGACGACGTACGACTGGAAGTGATCGTCGCTGGCCTCCGCGCCGTCGATCAGGATGTCGACGTTCGGTGACGCTGCGCTGTCCTTGCCGCCCTCGGCCATGGCTAGGTTCCCGTTCCGCCGGAGCCGCCGCCGCTCGCCTTGCCGGTGACCGTGTCGGCTTCCTTGAGCTTCACCGTGCAGGTCGCGCGCAGCGGCACGCCCTGGTCGGAGAACATCGTGTACTTGGTCGACAGCGACTCGATCACGCACTTGAACTTGGGGACCGCGGCGCCCCAGGTCACCACGCACAGGTGCGGCCGGCGCTTGGTCTCGTCGGGGTTCCCGGGCTCGAGCACCGAGGCCATCGTGTTGAGCGTCTCCACCGTCCCGGCGACGCTGGCGTTGCTCTCGAAGCCGTCGAACAGCAGCTCGAGCGTCATCGACCGGCCTTCGGCGCCGGTGAACTCGAGCTGGATCCCGGTCTCGTTGGTCTTGTTGGCCTGGCTCTTCTTCTGCCAGGGGACCGACTTGTCGATCTGCAGCTCCTTGGGATTGTACTGCGCATCGACCTGAATGCCGGTATCGAGACTAGCGATCGAGACGACGCCGGATTTTGCGCTCGGATGAAGGAAGTTGCTCATAGATAGGGGTCCCCATTTCGAGCCCGGGCGACATCCATCAGAACCAGGATGTTCCGATAGACCTCGTTTGCGAGCTTCTCGACATCGATCTGCGGTGCGTTCGACTGGTTGGTGGCCGAGGCCGTGCTCGGTGCAGGCGGAGACGCGCTCGGCGCCGAGCGCGTCGATGCCGCGACGTGGGTCATGGGCGCCGCGGTCACCAGCGTGAGCTCGGCGAGCGAGATGCCGTCGGCGCTGTCGCTGCGCTCGGCGAGCATCTTGCGCGCGGCGGCCTCGAACCACGGTGGGATCTCGACCTCGCCGCCGCCGTAGCGACCGCCGGAGCGCGCGGTCTGGACGTACTCGGGCGCCGCGGTCGGCGGCCGCATGACGGCGCCGGCGCTGGTGGTGTCGCTCGAGCGTTCGCGCGGCGCGGCCGGCGGCGCGACCGGTGTGACGTACGAGCCGAGGGCCTCGCCGGCGCGGGCCGACAGGCCGCTCAGGCCGGGGCCGGCGACGTGGCCGAGCTCGGCATCGTCGAAGCCGCCGACGACATCGCGCGAGCCGGCGCCGGGGCGCGAGCCGCGCGGACCGGCGGAGCGCGCGGTGATGGGGCCCGAGGCGCGGGGGCCGGCGAGCCAGCTCGGCGCGACATGGCTGGCCAGCGCCTGGGCGATCGCGGCGCTTGCAGCCGCACCGCTCGCCGCCGCGCCACCCGCGGTGCCCGCGGCCGCTGGCTCGCTGTCGCCGGCGTAGACCACCGGCAGCACGTCCCAGGCGGTCGCCGCACGCTCGCGCGCCGACATCGCCGCGTCCTCGCCGCGGCCGGCGAGCGCGAGTGCCCGTGCGGCGCGCGCCGCCGGCGACCACTGGGTCCCGGCGGTCGACTGGCTGAGCGCGACGTACAGCGCCTCGAACCGAGCGCGCCGCGAGCTGGGAACGAGCGCGGCGGCCGCGCCCAGGACGTCGGCCTCGGCCGGCTCGGAGCCCAGGGCACCGGCACCGGCACCGGCACCGGCGCGGCCAGCGCGGCCAGCGGCCAGCACGGCGGGCGAGGCCGCGGCCAGCGCGGCGATCCTCGCCGACGCGCCGAGATCCGATCCGGCGCCGGGCGCCTCGGAACCCGCGAACGCTCCGGCGGCACCCGCGGCCGCACGCGCGGTCCCGGCGAGCCCGGGTCCGGCGTCGCCGGCCAGGCCGAGCGCGGCGGTATCGGCGTCCGACAGCGCGGTGTACGTACCGATCTCGGCGACGACCTGCGCGGCGAGCAACTCGAGCGCGGCGACCGACATCGACAGCTGGCCGTCGGGGGCCGCGGCGGTCATGCCGAGCGCCGCGATGGTCGCGGACGGCCAGAGGAACGCACCGCGCGGGGCACGGCGATCGACGCCGAACGCTGCGCCGCGCGGCGATGGGGTGTACCCGGCCGGGGCGAGCGCCGCGGCGATCGCGCCATCGGCGGTCGGGAACGCGGTCGTGATCGCGGCGGCACGAGCCTCGGGCGTCGCCGATGCGATCGGCATCCCCGCAGCGGTTGGCATCGCGGCGGCGGCCGCTGCGGCCTCCGCAGTCGCGGGCGTCGCCGAGCTCGGGGCATAGGCCGCGGTGGCGGCGGCCCCGGCGGCGGTCCGCGTGGCCTGGGTCGCCGCGACGATGCGCTGGTGGCGCTCGGCGTCGAGCCGCGCCTCGCGCCCGATCGCCATCGCCTCGACGAACGTGCGATCGACCGTGCTCGCCATCGCGCCGAGCTGGCCGGGGCCGACGATCGCCAGCCGCGCGGCCTGCGCCGCCTCGGCCGGACCGAGGCCGTAGACCCGCGCCGCGAGCACGAGCTCGGGGGTGACGAAGTCGAGCGCCAGATCCGAGGCGGAGCGCTCCTGCGCCACCGACCAGCTGTGCGCGCGCTCGGCGATCATGCCGGGCGCCGCCCAGGCGAACGATGGATCCGGCGCGGAATCGCCGAGCATCGGCAGGCTCATCGCGTCGACCATGCGGCGCGCGGCGCCGGCCGTCGCCGTGGGGTCGGACGCCGAGGCCGCGTACGTACCCAGGGCCGAGGCCGGGTACGAGCCCGAGGCCGGGTACGAGCCGGGATAGCTGATCGACGGACCGGGCACCATCGCCGAGGGCGCGCCCGCGGGCTGCGGGAACATCGCCGGAGCACCCGGCTGGCTGGTCGCGGCGAGATCCCACGACAGGAGCGCGGTGCGCAGGGTGGTCAGCGCGGCGGTGTGCTCGGTGACCGCGGCGGCACGGCCGGTCGCCTCGGACATCGCGGCCACGCGCGCGGCGGTCTCGCCGGCGACGCCGGGCTCCGCGAGATCGCGCGCCGCCGGGAGCTCGGGGGCGACGTACGCGGCGTCGAAGTCCGGGACCAGCCGATCGATGCGATCGGCCCGATCGGTCCACGCGGTCGCGAGCGGGGCCTCGCTCCACGCAGCCCAGGTCGGGCTCGACTGCGTGCCGATCTCGAGCTCGCGCGATGCCGGGCCGATCAGCCCGGCGAGGTAGGTCGCGCCGAGGCCGGCGCCGAACAGCGAGCGGACGTCGAAGGTCGCGGCCGACGGCAGCGACAGCACGTGGCGCAGGGCGGAGGCGAACGGCGACGACGCGAGCTGCGCCGACAGGCCGGCGCCGGGGGCGCTCGGCGCCGCGTGGGCGACGAGATCGGCGAGCACGGGGCGATCCGAGGTCGACGCCGACAGCGTGGCCGGAACCGCGGCCGAGGCAGCGGCGGCGGCCGCGACCTGCGCGGGGCTCGCGGCCCAGGCGGCGGCGGACGGCCGCGACGCGGCGGTGCGGCCGCGCGACGCTGCCGAGGCGATCGCGGCGAGCACGTCGTCGGGAGTCTCGCTGTCGTCGTCGAACCGGCGGATCTCCTCGCTCGGCCGGCCGGGCGTGGACCCGAGCAGCGCGCCCAGCGTGCCTGGCATGCCCGGCATCGCCGATGGCTCGCCGGCACGCGCCGCCGCCACCGCCACCGCCGAGCTCGACGGCATCGCCGTCGCCACCGCGACCGCAGCCGCGCGGCTGCGCGCGACGTCGTCGGCGGCCAGGTCGCCGCGCAGGAAGTCGGGCGCGACGAACACGACGCCCGGAGCGGCGTCGGCGAGCGCCTGCATCCGCACCGCGGGTGACGCGGCGCCGGCGGCGCTGATCATGTCGAGCGACTGCGGGGCCGCGCCGGCGAACCGGGCGAGCCAGCGGTCGGCCCACGCGACGTGCGACAGCGCGGCCGGGGCGGCCGCGGTGGTGGCTCCGAACGCGGTGGTCGGCGCGATCGACTGCGGCCGGAGGTCGGCCGACAGCCACGACAGCGCGGGAACGCGAAGATCGCGAGCCGTCGGGGTGGCACCCGGGCCGCCGCGCGCCGCGCCGTCGCGCGCCTCGGGCGCGTCGACGAACTGCGACAGCGGCGCGAGCGGGCGCTGGCCGCCGAGCATCGCGGGGCGCTCGCTGATCGACTGGGCGCGATCGACCGCGCGGACCAGCCCACCGAGACCGGCCGGCATGACCAGCCGGGGTCCGCGCGTGACCTCGAGCGTGACGCCCGCAGCGGAGCCCCGCGCGAGCAGCTCGACGGCGCGCAGCGTCTCGTTGAGCTCGTGGATCGCCTGCATCGCGCGTTCGGGGCGCTGCGCGACCATCGGCGCGAGGATCGCGGCGAGCTCGGGCGGCAGGCCGGCGATCGCCGCGGCGACCTCGGCGGGCGCGCGCGACGCGGCGGCCTGCGCGGCGGCCGGGACACCGGGCGCGGCCGGGCCACGCATCGCCTCGGCCGAAGCGCGGGCGTGGACCGCGGCCTCGGCGCGGGCCTGATCGTGGAGCCGCTGCGCGGAGCCGCGCTCGGCGACCCGCTGCGCGATGCGCTCCTCGATCCGGGCGCGCTCGGCGGTAGCGGCGGCCGCGGCGGCCTGGCGCTGGGCCTCGGCGGCACGGCCGGCGGCCCCCTGCGAAGACTCGGCGCGGGCGCGCTCGGCCGCGGCACGGAGCTCGGCGCTCTGCGCAGCCTGGGCGGCACCCTGCGAGGATTCGATGCGGGCGCGCTCGGCCGCGGCGCTCTGCGCAGCCTGGGCGGTGATCTCGGCGCGGCTGCGCTCGGCGTCGGCGGCGGTCGCCGCGTCGGCTTGGCGCTGGACCTCGGCGGCGCCGCCGGCCGCGACGCGCTGGCGAAGCTCGGCCTCGGCGCGCTCGGCCGCGGCGCGAAGCTCGGCGGTCGAGGCCGCCTGCGACGCGGCCTGGGCGGCCGGCGCCGCGGGGCGCATCGCGTCCCCCGCGACCACGGCGGCACCCGCGGCCGGCGCTGGCGGGGCCACCGCGGCGCGCGCGGCGATCTCGCGTTGCGCGGCGTGCTGGGCGATCCGCTGCAGCTCGGCGATCCGTGCGTGCTGCGCGGCGTAGCGCTCGGCGACCTGCATCGCGGAGTCGGCCGCGGCCGAAGCAGCGATCGACGCAGCGCTCGGGGCGCTCGAGGCCATCGCGGCGCCGGCGGCGAGCGCATCGGGCTGCGCGGCACCCCGGGGCGCCGGCGGCGTCACCAGCTCGGGCGCGAACATCGCCAGCCGGGTCGGCGGCAGCTCGGCGGCGCGCGGCGCGGCGGCACGCGCGAGGATCGACGTCAGCACGCTGCGAAGCGCCGGCGTCATCGCCGGGTTGGTGGTGGCGGACCCGCGCGGGGCCGCGAGCGGCGCCACCGTGCGCGTCATCAGCTCGGCGGCATGGACCGCGGCAAGCGAGACCAGCGGCGAGTAGGCCTCGCCGCGCGGCAGCGTGTCGCCGCCGAAGCCAACGCCGGGGATCGGCGCCGGCCGGCGCGCGGCGATCGACAGCGACGGCGCGACGTACTCGTACAGCGCCGACGGCATCACCATGGAGGGCGCCGCGGCGGAACCCGCCGAGACCGCCGCGGGCGCGACGTACGTCCCGCGCGTGGTCAAGAGGCTCGGCGCGGCCTGGCGCGTGGCCGGGGCCTCGGGGCCGACCCGGCGAGCCGCCGCCATCCAGTCGAGCTCGTCCTGGTACCACGGGCGCGGGAACACCCACGACACGTCACCGGCCTGGCGCTCGCCGAGGCCGGTGTTCGCATACTGGCTGAACAGGCGCAGCGACGCCGAGCGCTGCGCGGTCTCGATCCAGGGCGCGACGAGGCGATCGACGAACCCGAGCGCTCGCATCGACCGCACGCGGCTGGCGCCCCGCTCGGGGGCCCAGCGCTCGACGTGGCGATCCGCGGTGTGCATCGCGACGCCGTGGCCGCGCGTGACGAACGCGGGCGCCGCGAGCGCCGCACCGAGTGCGCGTGGTTCCGTTTCGTTCGCCATCGTCATCCCTTGCTGCGGGTTAGCCCACCGGCACGAAGGTCAGGCCCTCGTGGCAGATCTCGAGCGTCTCGATCGCGAGCTCGCTCTTGCTCGCATCGAACTCGCCGATCTCCCACTTGGCCGGCCACCCGCGGACGAAGTTCCACTGGGCGGCGGGCTTGAGCGCGGTGTTGAGCTGGATGATGCTGCCGCCGGTGCGGGTCATCTGACCCTTGGTCCACTTCTCGCGCCACGCCATCAGCGCCGACGAGCTGGTGAACCCCTGCTTGAACACGATGTTCGACCACTTCATCTTGCCGACGAGGTTGAACGTGGTGTCGTTGGCGCCGCCCGCGCTCACCGGGACGACCTCGGTCTCGTACCGCAGACCGCTCACACTCTTGAAGAAGCCCTCGACGTTGCCGGGCAGGTTGGTGAAACGGACCAGGAAGCAGAAGACCGGTAGCGGATCTTTCCGGGTTGTCGTGGGTGTTGCCATGAGGTCAGTCTCCTACGCGCTCGAGGTCGGAGTATTCATCGTCTGGGTCAGCGAAATCATGATGAACTCGGCAGGATGCACCGGGGCGACCCCGATGTCACAGATCAGCAAACCACCATCCACCTGCTCTGCCGGATTCGTTTCAGCATCGCATTTTACGAAGAAGGCTTCCTCGAGATTCCCTCCGGCGAGCATCCCCTTGGTGTGCAGGCCTGCCAGGAACTCGGTCACGCGGCGGCGGACGATCTCCCAGGTGACGTGGTTGTTGGGCTCGAACGTGATCCAGGCGAACCCGGCCTCGAGCGACCGGCGCAACATGATGAAAAGACGGCGAATCGGCACGTAGCGCCACTCCGGATCGGATGACGCAGTGCGTGCACCCCAGGGCCTGACCCCGCGCTGAATCCGGAACGTGTTCACGGCATCGGCGTTGAGGATCCCGATGTGATCCTCCGTGATCCGCAGCGCGATGTCCTGGACGCCCTCGATCTCGAGGTTGGCCGGCGCGTGGTGGACGCCTTCGAGATCGCGCCGCGCGTAGCAGCCGGCGAGGAAGCCCGAGGGCGGCAGGGCCCGCGGCTTCTCGTCCATCCCGATCGCGCGCAGCCACGGCCAGTAGTAGGCGCAGAACGACGAATCGGTCCGGCGCCGCCACCGCCGCACCCACTCGATGTCCTTGCTCTGCGGGATGTCGAGGATCGCGAACCGATCCTTCTGCAGCTCGCAGATCGAGATCATCTGGTCCTGGACCCGCTGCGCCTTGATCTCGCCCGCCGGACCGGGCTCCCGGTCGTAGAACCGCATCGCGTCGGGCACTGCGAGCACCGCGACCTCGTCGTTGGCCGCGAGCGCGAGCAGGCCGCTGCGCTCGCCGGGCCCGGCGTCCAGGCCGATGAAGTCCTCGGGCGTGATCGCGTCGACGCCATCGCGGCCGCCGGTGAGCCGGGTCATCGGCAACACGCGCGGCACGTTGTGCGGCACCGGCGACCTGGTCCGCAGGTCCTCGAGCCGGATCAGGCGCGAGCGCTGCGACACCAGCCGCGGGGCGTAGTTGCGCGACGCCGGATGCATCTGCAGGCCCTTGAACACCTCGCGGCGATCCTTCATCGCGACGTGGATCTCGAAGGTCAGGACCTCGAGGTGGGTCGGGGCCGCGGCGCGGTGCCGGCGGTTGATCGGCGTCTCGGTGCTCCACTTGATCAGCTTGTCGGCGACCTCGGTGATCACGACGTAGTCGCTGTTCTCGCGATCGTAGATCCGCACGGTCGAGCCGACCTCGAAGCCGCGCGTCGTGGTGACCTGCGCCTCGCCCTGGCCGATGTCGAGATCGCTGATCAAGAGCGCCTCGGCGGCCGGCGAGTGGCTGCAGCGCACCCAGATCGCGTTGCCCCAGCTGCCCTCGTTGAGCGCGCAGATCTTGAGCGTCGGCTTGTTCCAGTCGTCGAGCTGGACGTGCTCGGCGCTCGCCGCCTGGTCGAGCCCGGCGAGCTCGCCGCGCACCGGGTTATGCGCGACCCGCACGACCCAGCACTCGGTGCCGCCGTTCTTGAAGAAGCCGTACACCGAGTCCGGCGTGTACGACTCCTGGCTGTAGCCGAAGATCTCGAGGAACTCGTCCCAGTTTCGCAGCCGCGTGGGCTCGTTCATCGGGCCCTTCTGGGTGATCCCGACGAAGCCGGCGATCCGGGTGTTCGCGATCGACATCGGTGGGATCACCACCGGGTCGTAGGTCTGATAGATACCGGGGGCTCTGGGATCTGCGGACGGTCGCATGCGCATGGCGGATGACCTTCGGTGACGGAGCTAGCGGCGCCGCGCTTCGTTGATCTCGCGGTTGACCCGCGCGATCTCGCGTAACCAGACGTGGCGTTCTTCGTGCTCCATGTCGAGGATATCGTCGACTGACCAGTGAAAGTGGTACGCGATGTAGGCAATCTCCTGGTACAGCTGCTCGCGCGGATAGGTAGCGACCGCCGCCCAGGTTACCCCGGGCCAGACTGGCCACTACCTCCTTCCTCGGTGAGCAGTGCACCGGTGACCATGTCGACGTTCATCTCGTGCTGGCACTTGGGGCACGTGATGTGGTGCTTCGGGGCACCGCCCTCCTCGTTGATCTTGCGGTAGAACTCCTGGAGGTACGCGAGATCGGTCGAGAACAGGTTCTCGATCATGTCGACCGCGATCAGCGTGTGATCGCCGAGCTTGGTGATCACGCGCGACAAGAGCACGATCACGAGGTACGCGCGGTTGGACTGCACCCGGTAGTCCTGCAGCGGCAGGATCTCGTCGCGCGCGGTCGCCAGGCGCATGATGCCGTCGCGATGCACGTTGCCCTGCTCGTCGACATATCCCCGTGGCAAGCGGAACGCATACTGAGTTTTGAACGCCATCGGCCTCTTCCTGGTCTGGTCTCGAGCGCAGGCACAGGCGCAGGCCGAAAACGCAAACGACCTGCCCGGCACCCGAGCAGGTCGCATCGTAACACGCGTCGATCACCGATCAGCCACGGCAACCGCGCGATCCGCAGGGATCAGGCGTCGTACTCGTTGATCTTGAACTCCATCTTCTCGACGTACATCTCGGCGTTGAAGCGCTTGATCTTCTCGCTGTTGGCCTCGGCGTCGTCGTCGGAGAACTTCTTGAAGCCGACGTTGTGCAGCGTGATCTCGCCGAGCTCGGCCTTCATGTCCGGGCCCAGGAACACGATGCGGCCGTTCATCTCGTCGCCCTCGAGGTGGTGACCGTCGACGAACCACGACTTGGCCTTGGCCGCCCACGCCTCGTGATCGGCGTACGAGATCGCGAACTTGAGGTCGGGCACCGTCACCTTGGCCGGGTGCTTGGTCGGCTCGCGGAAGATACCGATCTGGTCGGCCGCGACCGCGCACTTCCAGGTGAACGAGTCGACCGACGCGATGCGGTCGCACGGCAGGCCGCTGATCTCGACCTTGAAGTTCGAGCACAGCCACGCCTTCTGCTTCGGGCCGATCTTGCCCTGCAGGTTGCCGCTGGCCTTGGCCCAGCGGACCTGCTCGGCCTCGAACTCGAGGTCGAAGTACGCCGCGTCCTTGCTCGAGCCGTCGAGCTTGGGCACGGTGACGCCGGTGACCAGCGCCTGCGAGAACGTCAGCTCCGACTGCGCGTTGTAGTTGAAGTCGGCCGAGGTCAGCGTGCCGTCCTTGGTCTGGTAGCCCTTGTCGAAGGCCGCCTTGATCCAGTCGTACATGCCCTTACCCATGCCGATGCCGACCGTGGCCTTGCCCGGCGTCCACTTGATGTTCGCCACGTGCTTCTTCTGCACGTTGTCCGGGCCGAGGTCGTTGGCGACGATGTCCGCTTCCATCGCCAGACCGCTGAACTTCTTGAGGAAGCCGACGTTGTAGCCGCTGATGTCGAGCATGAACCGACCAGCGGTATACGTACGAGAGTTTGCTGCCATTAGCTTTTTGCTCCAGTGCAATTCAGTCGCTTATGCCGGCCCGGCATGGAGAGCATCGGCGGCCACAACGCAACGCTCACGGGCACCGAGACCATGGTCTCGTCCGCCTTCTTTGTGGTCACCGATAATCCCCTTGACGTTTTCGAAGCTCCACTCCATCTAGCCGTCGGGTCCGCCCCGAGCCGTAGTGCTCCTGGACGCCCTCTTGTCCCGCCTGTTACGTGCGCGCCGGAAGATCCTTCCCTGTTCCGCCGCGCCCACAATCGGCGCCGGTGCGCGAGGCACCGGACGACGCGAGGGGTCTACTCCTCGACGCCACCACCGGAGGCCATCTGGCCGATCCGGAAGATGACGAATTCCGCGGGCTTCACCGGGGCGAGGCCGATCTCGACCACCAGCTGCCCGGCGTCGATGACCTCGGGCGGGTTGGTCTCGTCGTCACACTTGACGTAGAACGCCTGCTCGGGCGAGGTGCCCATCAGCGCGCCGTTGCGCCACAGCAGGGTGAGGAACGACGAGATCGTGCGCTGGACGCGCTTCCAGAGGCGATGGTCGTTGGGCTCGAACACCACCCACTGGGTGGCACGCTCGATGCTCGACTCGACCATGATGAACAGCCGGCGCACGTTGATGTAGCGCCACGACGGGTCGCTCGACAGCGTACGGGCACCCCAGATCCGGATGCCGCCGTTCATGAACCGAATGGCATTGATGCCCTTGGGGTTGAGCAGGTCCTGCTCGCCCTTGCTCACGTTGTACTTGAGGCCGAGCGCGCCGCGCACGATCTCGTTGGCGGGCGCCTTGTGGACGCCGCGCTCGCTGTCGGTCCGCGAGTACACGCCCGAGATGTGGCCCGACGGCGGCACGAAGATGTTGCCCTTGTCCGGGTCGTAGACCTGGATCCACGGGAAGTAGTACGCGCCGTACTTGGAGTCGCGCGGCTTGGGCAGCTTGTCGACGCCGCCGGTGATGGTCTCCGGCGAGTCGAGGACGGCGAACCGGTCCTTGCGGGTCTCGCAGTGCGACAGCAGCGCGTCCTGCACCGCCGGCGAGATCTGGCCGGGAGCCGCGATGATCGCGATCTCGTCGACCTCGTCGAAGCACTTGAGGCCGGTGCGCGCCCCCGGGCCGCCGTCACGGCCGATGTACAGGCCGTCGCGACCGCCGCCGGCGTGGGCCGCCACGGGAGCCTTCTCGTCCTTCTTGTCGGCCGCGGCGACCGCGGGCTTGGTCTCCACCTTTGCTCCCTCGGGCGCGCCGACGTTGACGACGAAGCACCGGGAGCCACCATTGTTGAAGAAGCCGTAGACCGCGTGCGCGAAGTGCTCGCTGCAGTCCTTGAAGTCGCCGAACGTCTTCACGAACTGCGACCAGTTCGTGATCAGCACGGTCTCGTTCAGCGGACCCTTGGCCGATTCTCCGAGGAACCCGACGGTGTTGGTACCGACGGCCTCGATCGGCTTGGAGCCGCGATCGACTTCTTCAACATAGACGCCAGGGGACAGGTAACTCGTTGCCATTCGCTTGTTCTCCTTGTCGTTACCGATGACGGTGGTCTTCGCCCGTCCATCGGACCGCCGCGCGTGCACCATGCACGCCGCGACTCAAAACCTTGTTCACTTCTTGCCGGACGTACCGCCCCCCAGATCGAGGCGACGCGCGGCGATGAACGGGTTCCCGCTCGGACCCGTCTCGGTGATTCGCGGATCGGTGATCGACTTGTACTCGAGCTGGCGGGTCTGCACCCGCTTGAACTCCTCGAGCCTCTCCGGAAGGATCGGGATCGCGGTCCAGGCCTGCACAGCAGGACGTACGGGCTGGTTCAAACTTCCCCAGAATCGTGCGAGCGTGCCCTCGTCGAGCCGGGCCGACAGCAGCACGTTGAGCTTGAAGTCGTCCTCGAACGACTGGCCCTTGAGCTTGTCGCGGGTCAGCTCGGGGTTCTCCATCACGGTGCGGATGATGAGGCCGAGCAGCAGCTGCTCGTCCTCCGGAGTCTGCGCCCACGCCGACAGCAGGTAATCGAGGCGGACCCACAGCCGCCGGCGGCGCAGGAACTCCTTGATCGTGCCGTCGTCCTGCGGGACCTCGACGAGCTCGGCGCTCGGCGTCGAGTCGTAGCCCTCGGGGTCGATCGACATCTGGTAGAGGTAGACCGAGACCGCCGGGAGCTTGCCCTCGATCGCGTCGGGCTTGGGCGCCTGCTCGACGATGTGGACGCGCTTGTACCCGTTGCGCTTGAACTCGTCCTGGAGCAGCCGGGACAGCGTCTCGGACGTCTCTTTGATGATGTGATGTTGAGGCGTCATCGAGCTACGCCGCCCACTCCCCCGTGGACAGGTCGCGAATGTTATCTCCTATCGCGACGCGCTCAAGCGCCAGCGGGAGAAAACGACCGAGCTCACCACGGTGACGTCCTCACGGCCGCCGCCAGGCGTGGCCGGACCCATGCAAGGCGTTGACATCGCGCGGCGAAGCCAACATGGTCGGCAAACGTGGCCGGTCTGCATCTTTTTGTGTGCACCAATTCCCGATCGTCGGGCAAGCCGGCGTGCGGCCCCCGCGGCGGTGACGCGCTGGTCGCGGCCGTGCAGCGCGAGTTGCTCGCACGAAACGCGGTCGATGTGCTCGTCACTGCTTGCGACTGTCTGGGGCCGTGCTTCGACGGACCCAACGCCGTGATCTATCCGGACGGCGTCTGGTACGCCGGGCTCGTGCCCGCGGACGCTCCCGCGCTGGCCGACCACCTGGTCAGCGGACGCGCGCTGACTAGCAAGATTTCGCACCGCCCCGGTGCGGCAGATTCAGCCGGCGATCCGGACGACGGGCAATGATCGCCGGCGCGCCGCGTGATTGCCAGTAATGCGCCGGATCACACCGGCGCGTCGTTGAGCCGCGCGATCGGTGTCGCGTACCACGTATCGACCGCGTGATGCGTGGTCGCATCGAGGTCGTCCGTGATCTCGGCCACCGAGACCCAGGGGAAGCTGTCGGTCAGCACCGCCCGGAGGTCGTTGGACGGCACGCCGAACCCCGGGGCGAGCAGGCAGACGCCGACGTGGAGCTGCGACCGGGTCAACAGATCGATCGCCTCGAGCGGCGTCTTGGGGGCGAGCGGGGTCATCCCGCGGTTCGCCAGGCGCGCGATCAGGTCGCGCTTGCGATCCGAGTTCTCGTCGATCACGAGGATCGGCCGGCGCCGCGCCGCCCCCCGCGCCGCGCTGATCGAGGCCTCGATCGCCTCGCGCATCGGCTCGTCGACGCGGTCGAACGCGAGCGCGACCCGCCACTGCCCGGCGTGGGGCTCGACCCGCACGGTCCGCGCGACGACCCAGCCGCCGCCGTCCGACAGCCGGATCTCCATGTCGAGGTTCTCCTCGGGAATCCGGCTGGCAACGGTGACCAGCGCGCCGGTCTGCGACAGGTTTTCGACCATGCCGTGGAGGGGTCCGCCGCTCGCGTAGAGCACGGCGACCCCGCGCACAGGCACGCGTAAAGCACGACGACGTTCTCCAGGGACTATCGGTTCACCCATGCGTCCTCCACTTTCGAGCATAACGGGACCGTCAGGTATCCGATCCTGAAATGTGGACAGGCGCTCGTTAAACCGAGATTGCGCGACGCGTTAGTACATCGGGG
Source organism: Kofleriaceae bacterium (assembly GCA_036403075.1). Taxonomy (GTDB): domain Bacteria; phylum Myxococcota_A; class Polyangia; order Haliangiales; family Haliangiaceae; genus JABFXX01. The sequence goes on along the minus strand of DASWRS010000240.1, from coordinate 5,691 downwards.
CGAGTTAAATCCGTCTGCATCGGATTCAACGACCCGGTGTTCCGCGAATGACGCGCCATACGTTCAGTAGGTCAAGAGTGCGTCGAGGTGTCGTCGCTCCCACAGCTTCGCCTGTTCGTAGAGCTCGAAACCGGCTTCATCAGCCAGGAACTCCTTGGAGTGAAACTCGCGACGGCCGTTCTTGACCCGGATGTCGTGGACCTGGTGCAGCATCTCGTGGAACACGATCCACGCGACGAAGAACCGGGGCACGAACTCGCGGTCGAGCGAGCGGTGGATCCGGATGAGGCGGTCCTCGACCGAGTAGCTGCCCATCTTGATCGAGTTGCGCCGGCGCGGCCGTCCGGAGCGCGCGCCCCAGGTGATCGCGGCTTCGATCCGGTGGTCGAAGTACCGCGCGTTGAGCTCGTCGAAGATCTCGCGCAGGTCGTGGTGCTCGCCGGCGGTGAAGATCACCTGGGTCGGGGTCCGGCGCGCCCGGCCGCGGACGTGACCGGCGTTGGCGTCGATGAAGTCGCCCAGGATGCGGGAGGCGTCGGCGTCGTTCTCGGCGATGTAGTGCGCCAGCGCACGGGTGATCACCGGATCGGCGTCGGCGAACATGTGGTGGAGCCGGACCTCGTAGCGCCGCTCGCCGGCGGCCCGCGGGCCCCCGTTGCGCTCCCCGTTGCGCTCGGCACGGGCGGCGAGCCGCCGCACCGAGATCATGGTGTAGCGGTTGTCGGTCAGCGTGACCTGGACCCGGCCGTGGCTGAGGTGGGCGCGGATCCGCCGCTCCAGGCTGTCCTGGGCCTGGACCAGCTCGGCCGGCACCGCCGGGGCCTTCTTCGCGCGACGCAGCGCCTCGACCAGCCCGGCCGCGCGGCTCGCGCCGGCGGTCTCGCGACGCGGCGGCGGACCGGCGCAGGGCTCGATGTACGGCGCAGGGGTGGCGGGCAAAGCTTCACTCAACGCTAACTCCTCATATTGAAGCACATAGCCAAGTCGCGAGCTTCCCACCGCGAACGCGCAGGTCCCCCGTGCGGACCAGGCCCGCCGGTCCGTCGAGAACGCCCCATCCGCCGCCCTGGAAAAATGCTAACGCGGCGCTTCCGCTTGGATCAAATTTCCCACCGCCGGGGGGATCGGATCCGATCGCAATTCCTGGGCAACTTGGTGTGCCAGCTCGCAAGACGAGGACCGGACGCGACGCGAACGAAGCCGCGGGAAGCCGACCGGCACGCCGCGACCTACGCTATCTTGCCGCCCTGATGAGCGAGTTCCTGGCGACACACACTCGGACCCATAGCTGCGGTGCGCTGCGCGCGGCGGACGCCGGCCGTCGGGTCGTCCTGACCGGCTGGGTGCAGACCTACCGCGATCACGGCGAGCGGATCTTCATCGACCTGCGCGATCGCGACGGCGTCACGCAGGTCGTGGCCGACCGGAGCCGGCTGCCCGCGATCCACGACGCCGCCAACGCGCTGCGCAACGAGTGGTGCATCGGCATCGCCGGCGAGGTCCGGCTGCGCGGCGAGCAGCTCGCCAAGGCCGACCCCGGCGAGGAGCGCAAGCTGAAGAAGATGACCAACGACAAGATCCCGACCGGCGAGGTCGAGGTCTGGATCGACGAGCTCGAGGTGTTCTCGCGCGCCGACACCCCGCCGTTCGCGATCGAGGACGACGTCGACACCAACGACCAGCTGCGGCTCAAGTACCGCTACCTCGACCTGCGGCGGCCGCGGATGCAGAAGAACCTCATGACCCGGTCGCAGATCACCCGGACCACGCGCGACTACCTGGGCAAGAACGGCTTCCTCGAGATCGAGACCCCGTTCATGGTCAAGTACACCCCGGGCGGCGCGCGCAACTTCCTGGTGCCGTCGCGGCTCAACCCGGGCTGCTTCTACGCGCTCGCCGAGTCGCCGCAGATCTTCAAGCAGCTGCTGATGGTCGGCGGCTACGAGCGCTACTTCCAGATCGTGCGGTGCTTCCGCGACGAGGACCTCCGGCTCGACCGCCAGCCCGAGTTCACCCAGATCGACATCGAGATGTCGTTCGTCAACGAGCAGATCCTGCAGTCGATGATGGAGGGCCTGGTCGCGGCGCTGTGGAAGGACGTGCTCGGCGTCGAGCTCAGCCTGCCGCTGCGCCGGATGACGTTTGCCGAGGCGATCGACAAGTACGGCGTCGACAAGCCCGACCTCCGGCTCGATCTCACGCTGTGCGACGTGACCTCGGGGTTCGCCGGCAGCGGGTTCAAGATCTTCGAGGGCGTGATCGCCGGCGGCGGGATCGTGAAGTGCCTGCGGATCCCGAAGAACGAGAAGCTGACCCGCGCGGTGATCGACTCGCTGCCCGAGTTCGGCAAGTCGTTCGGGCTCAAGGGCGTGACCACGGTCCGGCTGCAGGACGGCGGCGCCTGGCAGGGCCTCAAGGGTGTGTCCGACGAGGCCCGCGATCGGGTCAACCGGATCGCCGGCGCCGAGATCGGCGACGCGCTGATCTTCGTCGCCGACAAGCCCAAGGTCGCCAACACCGCGCTCGGCGGGATCCGGCTCCACCTGGGCGACAAGCTCGGCCTGACCCGCAAGGGCGAGTGGCAGTTCCTGTGGTTGACCGATCCGCCGCTGTTCGAGGTCGACGACACGACCCGGGAGATCGCCGCGTCGCACCACCCGTTCACCTCGCCGCGCAGCGCGGACGAGGACCTGCTCGAGACCGCGCCCGAGCGCGTGCTGGCCCGGGCCTACGACCTGGTGCTCAACGGGGTCGAGGTCGGCGGCGGCTCGATCCGTATCCACCGCAGCGAGCTCCAGGCCCGCGTGTTCCAGGCGCTGCAGATCGGCCCCGACGAGCAGCGCGCCAAGTTCGGGTTCCTGCTCGACGCGTTCAAGTTCGGCCCGCCGCCGCACGGCGGGATCGCGTTCGGGCTCGATCGGCTGGCGATGCTGATGGCCGGCGCCGAGTCGCTGCGCGACGTGATCGCGTTCCCCAAGACCCAGAGGGGCTCGGACCTCATGACCGAGTGCCCGACGCCGGTGTCGAAGAAGCAGCTCGAGGAGCTGTTCATCCAGGTCCGACCGGACCTGGAGCCGCGTTAGCGTTGGCAAGCTCGATCGTCTGCGCGCTCGCCGGCAGCATCGGCAGCGTGACGTCGAAGACCTCGAAGTCGAGGTAGCGCTGGCCGGTCTCGGGGTCGGTCAGGAAGATGTCGGCGAACCGCCGCTCGAACACGATGTCCTCGGTGTTGTAGACGTAGCGGGTGTGGACCGTCGCCGCGAGCCGGTCGTCGATGCCCTGGAAGGTCACGATGACGTTGATGTTGGCCGCCGCGAGGGTCTCGGGCGTGAGGTCGGCGATCGGGCTGTGCTCGTCGATCGTGTGGGTCGCGAGCCACGACATGGCGAAGATCGGCGAGTTCGCGCGGCGCAGCGGCAGGTCGTAGATCCGGCGCATCCGCTCGCCGCCGGCGAGGACCTCGTCGCGGCTGAGGTAGACGTGGCAGGTCGCCTCGACGATCGCGGTCGACCGGGCGTTCGCCATGCGGAACATCAGCGTGCGCTTGCCGTCGTGGTCGGCGATGATCGCCACGCGGGAGAAGATCACCTTGGCGTACGGGGTCGCGAACCGGGCGAAGAACACGCCGGTGATCATCGCGGTCAGCGCGATGCCGACGAAGCTCTCGACCGTGACCACCACGTTGGCCAGGGTGTCGGCGGGCGCCAGGTAGCCGTAGCCGATCGTCGCCAGGGTCTGGACGCTGAACCAGTAGTCGTCGAGGAAGCCGTGCGCGTTCATGATCTCGGCGCGGCCGAGATAGAGGATCGCGGCGAACACCAGGTTGACGACCAGGAACAGCCCGGCGAACAGCAGCGTGATCCGGGTCCAGCTCGCGGTCCGCAGGAAGTGGTAGGCGTCCTTGCCCAGCGCCGCGCCCAGCGTGCGCGGCAGGCCGCGGCGCTCGAGCAGCAGGCGGCCGCGCGCATCGACGACGGGCTGGACGAGCTTGCGGGCCACGGCGCGTCAGCTTAACTCACGCCGCCGACCGGCGTGACGTCCACGGGGATCCGGACACTGCGCCGGATCACGGCCGGCCGCGCGTCGACCTGCCCGTCGGGGACCACGGCGATCAGGCCCGGCTCCCGAGCGTCGCCGACAGCGCGAGCCGGGTGCCGCCGCGCAGCACCACGAGCTCGACGGTCTCGCCCGGGCGGTCGCCGAGCGCGAGCCGCAGGCTGTCGGGGTCGGTGACCGGCGTGCCGGCGAGCTCGACGAGGATGTCGCCGACCTGGAGGCCGGCCGCCGCCGCGGGTGCGCCGTCCTCGACGCTGGCGACCAGCGCGCCGCGATCGTGGCCGGCGAGCTGCGCGAGCGCCTGCGGCAGCTGCGCCGGGTAGGCGCCGACGCCGAGGTAGCCGCGGCGGACGCCGCCGTGCGTGGCCAGCTCGGCCACGACCCGCCGGAGCGTCGCGGTGGGCACCGCGAGGTCCTCGCCGCGCAGCAGGGTGCGCGTGTTCATGCCGATCACCGCGCCGTCGGCGTCGATCAGCGGGCCGCCAGCGAAGCCGCGCGGGATCTGGCGATCCGACTCGACGAAGCGATCGAGCCTGCCGCCGTGCGGGGTGCGGATCGCGGGGCCGAGCACGCCGATCGCGCGCAGCGAGGCGCGCACGGTCCGGCCCGGGCGGCCCAGCGCGAGCGCCAGGTTGCCGACCGCGAGGTCGCCGAGCTCGCGGAACGTGGCCCGGGCGAGCCCGCCGCCCGTCACGCGCAGCAGCGCAACGTCGCTGCCCGGATCGCGGCCGATGACCTCGGCGTCGCGGTGATCGAGGTCCGCCGGGGCGTCGTCGTTGCCTGGCGCGACCGGGATGCCTACCCTGGTGCGGTCGGGGGTGTGAAAGCTCGAACTGATCACCAGGTCCTCGGCCCAGACGATCCCGCTGCCGGTGTGGCCGTGGCCGCGGCTGACCTGGACCACCGAGCGGCCCGCCGTCTCCACCGCTGCCGCGAGCGCCCGATCGAGTGCGTGAAACATGTTCTGTGCTGGTTGCGCCATGAAAGAACTCTCCTTCTCGGCTCGCAGCGTGCCCGTCCCGGGAGCTTGCGCATATCCGCATTTCGGCGAGGTTCTCGTCGGAAGATCGGCGAGGCCGCCGCGCCGGCCCGAGCGTCTGGGGACCCTCACCTGCCCGTCCAGGGAGGCGGGCGCAGGGTTGACCTGGACGCATGGCGTGACCACACTGCACCTAACGTACGCGTCAGCTTTGCCCAGACGCTGCGAGAAAGCCCCATGACTCGCAATCCAAACCTACCGATCGCCGCGGTCAGCGACCCGATCAAAGTAGCGCTGCTCTCCGATGATCCGCTGCTCCGCGCCGGTCTGTCGAGCTTGCTTGCCCAGCTCGGTTCGATCGAGGTGGTCGAGCGCGATCGCGCCGAGGTGGCGCTGTGGGATGCCGGCGTGGACGCCAGCAAGACCGTGTCACGGCTCGCCGAGCTGCGCAGCCTTCCGATGCCGGTCGTCGCCGTGGTCAGCGACGGGGCGCATGTCGCCCCTGCCCTCGCGGCCGGTGCGCGCGGCGTGGTGCTGCGCGATCAGGTCGGCCCGGGGATCCACGCCGCGCTGGCCGCCGTGCGCAGCGGGCTGACCGTGATGGACACCGAGCTCGCGTCGAGCCTGGTGCCGAACCAGCCGCCGCGCGAGCCCAA
>DASWRS010000239.1:0-4600 GCA_036403075.1 Kofleriaceae bacterium | reverse complement strand
GACACCTTCGTCGGGCGCGCGAGCGAGCACCGGACCCGCGGCTCGGCGGCGTGATGTCCCCGGATAGATTGAACATCTTGCATGCAGCGCGAGCTGCGTTCGCTACAGCCGGCTGTTCTCGACGTCGTCGTCGGAGCCCGCCCTGGGCGCCGGGTGAGGCCGTGTGACCTTGCGCACCGGGGCCGCAGCGTCGGGCCGCGCCGCGTCGAGAGGTACCGCCGCATCGGTGGGCCGCGCGGCATCGCCGGCGCCCGCATCGCGCGTTGTGGCGTCCGGCGGGGCGCTCGCATCGCGCGTCGTGGCGTCGGCTGGCGGCGGTGCGTCGACCTGCCGCGCAGCGTTGCCGCCACCTCCATCGTGCGACCGACGGGCATCGACCGCGGTGACGTCACGCGGTGAGGCCTCGGGCGGGGCGTTCGCACCGGGACTCGCCGTGGCGACGGGACGCCCCGGAGCGCCGCCGACCACGACCGCGTTGCTGGACGCGGCATTCCCGACCGCATTGCGGGCGACCGCATCGGCCGGCCGCCCCGGAGTGCCGCCGGGCACGACCGCATTGCCGGTGGCCGGATTGCCGGTGGCCGGATTGCCGATGGCCGGATTTCCGATGGCCGGATTGCCGGTGGCCGGATTGCCGGTGGCCGGATTGCCGATGGCCGCATTGCCGGAGGCCGCATTGCCGGCGACTGCCCCGGGCGGCGGGGCATCCGGTGGGGCGCTCGTATCGGGAGCTGCAGCGGCGGCCGTGGCCGCTGGCGGGCTCGACGGATCCGCTGGCGCGACACGCGCATCGCCACCGCGCAGCTTGACGAACGCGACGGTACCCAGCACTCCGGCGGCGAGGCCGCCGATCACGATGCCCCGAAGTCGGTCGCGGCCGCCGCGCTCGAGGCTCGAAGCCGAGGATCCGAGGGTGGTCGGTGCGGCGGCGGCGGCCGCGATCGCCGTCGATCCGGCGGCTCCCGAGACTGCCAGGAGCACGCGCGTGACGCCGAGCGCGCGCTCGCGCATCGCCGGTCCGCCGAACGGCGCGAGCGCCATCGCAAGCTGTCCGATGTCCTGGTACCGCCGGGCCGGATCCTTCTCGAGGCAGCGGTAGACCACGCGGTCGAAGCCGGGCGGGATGCTGTGTAGCTGCGGCGTCGGATCCATCGCGATCCGCAGCGCGAGGTCGGTGATGCTCTCGGCGGTGAACGGCTGGTGGCCGCTCGCCAGCTCGAACAGGATCACGCCGAGCGCCCAGATGTCGCTTCGCGCGTCGGCGGTGCGGCTCGAGCGCAGCTGCTCGGGCGACATGTAGCCGGGCGAGCCCATCACGGCGTCGGTCCGGGTCAGGTGGAAGCTCGCCGTGGCCGATGCCTTCGCGATCCCGAAGTCGACGATCTTGATCAGCGGCGTGCCGTCGGGCCGGCTGGTCAGGAACAGGTTGGCGGGCTTGAGGTCGCGGTGGACGATCTGGGCGGCGTGGGCCTCGGCGAGGCCGAGGCAGGCCTGCACGACGTAATCGACGATGGTGGGGACCGGGAACGGACCGCGCTCGGCGAGTAGACTGGCGAGGTCCCGGCCCTCGAGCAGCTCCATCACGAAGTACGGCGAGCCGTCGTCGAGCAGGCCGACGTCGGACACGCGGCAGACGTGCTCGCTGCGCAGCTGCGCCGAGGCCCGCGCCTCGCGCAGGAAGCGCTCGACCACGCCGCGATCGACCGCCATCTCGGGGAGCAGGAACTTGAGCGCGACGCGCTGGCCGAGGTGGACGTGCATGGCCGCAACGACGCAGCCCATGCCGCCGCGGCCGATCACCCGCTCGATCTGGAACTTGCCCGCGATGAGGTCCCCAGCGCCGAACATCACGGCACCACGGGCTCGAGGTGGATGACCACGATGACGACCTTGCCATTGCTGGTGACCGCGACCGTCTTGCGCCACGGGCGGAAGCCGGGCGCGTCGACGGCCACAGCGTGGCTGCCGGGATCGAGCGGTGTCTCCATTCCGATCAACGCGGCGGCGTCGGAGCCGTCGACGGTGATCTGTACGCCGGCGGGCTTGCCGGCGAGCACCAGCTTGAGCTTCGGCGTCCGGCGGGCGAGCGCGGTGACCTGATCGGCGGCGCGCTCGCGCCGCGTGGTATTGCCGTCGCGCTGGGCGACGTCGCGATACAGCTTCCACGCGCTGGCGAGCTTGCCGAGCTTGGCGTAGCAGCCGGCGAGGTTGTACTGGGTGCCGAACTGCGGATCGAGCGCCTGGCTATGCTCGAACTCGGCGCAGGCGCCGGCGTACTGGCCTTGCTGCATCAGCTCGCGGCCCTTGTTGAACGTGTCCTCGGCGGCCTTCGTCGTCGCCGCGGGGTTGCTCGCCGCCGCGTCGGGCGCCTCGGGGCAGCCGTCCTGGTCGTCGATGCCGTTGACGGTCTCGGGTACGTTGGGGCACTTGTCGAGTGAGTCGGGGATGCCGTCGCCGTCGTTGTCGGGATCGGGGCAGCCGTCGTCGTCCTGGAAGCCGTCGCGGTCCTCGGGCTCGCGCGGGCAGCGATCGAGCCGGTCGATGATGCCGTCGCCGTCGGTGTCCGGCTCCGGCTCGGCCCGGACCTCGGGGTGCAGCGGAGGCAGCGCCGGGAGCCCGGCAGCGTACGATAGCGTCACCACACCGCGCAAGGCGGGTGCGCCGACGCCATCGCTCAACCCGCGCCCAACCGCGACGCCGAGCGACATGCCGCCGCTCAGGCGGTAGCTGGCGCCGGCGAGTCCTTCCACGGGCGCGAGCGCCAGCGTGTTCATGCCGGCCTCGGTGCGACCGGAGCGGACGATCTCGCCGAACACCTCTGCGGTGGCCCACAGTCGATCGAGCATCCGGTACGACGCGCCGGCGCCCCAGGCGAGGCCGCTGCCTTGCGAGATGGATGCTGCATCGCGATAGATCGAGGTCTTGCGCAGGATGCCGCCCGCGCTCGCGGATAGCGCGAGCCGCGTCAGCGGTGACCAGGTTGCGAGACCGAGCAGGCGAGCCGTTGGCAAGTCGACCCCGGTGAACTGACCGGAGGTTGCCGTGGGCAGGGTGACGTGAACGGCCGCGCCGAATGTCGCCGTGTCGAAGCGAGCAAGGCGCGCCTTGGCGTGGATCGCGAGATCGCCCAGCGCGGTGCCGCCGGCGGGCGTGACGTATGTGGCTCCGGTCCGGACGTCAGCGGTATCGCCGCGTTGCGCGTACACGGGGAGCTGAAGCCCGGCCTCGAAGCGATCGCCAAATGCATAAGCACCGCCGATCCCGAGCGTGGTGCGTCGCCGGATCGCATGATCGGCGGCGAGCCGGGCGCCGTTGTCGTAGGTATCGAGCACCAGCAGGTCCGTGGCGTACGACGCAACACCACTCGCGACCCACGACCCCGACGGGCCGACCTCGGGCGACTCGAGCTGGAAGCCGGTGCCCACCGTCGCCGGGGTTGGATCGAACACGCCGATCAGCACATCGTCGGCGCTCGAAGGACGAGGCGCTCCGAGCAGCCCTATCGCGACGATGGCGACCGCGCGCCTGCGGCGCCGGCGACGCAGCAGCAGAAAGATGAACCCGAGGGCCGCGACAGCCCGTGCGTCAGCGCCGGTCGCGCAACCGCCGCCGCCATGGATCGAGATCGAGCCGCCCGCGTCGCCGGAGATCGTGACGTCCATCATGCCCATCCGGCCTTCGCCGTCGGGATCCTGATCGATCAGCAGGCGCGCCGTGGTCTCGAAGCGGCCCGGTGCAAGGGGCTCGAACGTGATCGAGAACGTCTGGTGCGCCCCCGGCGGCAGCAGCGCGTTGGGCGGCAGGTTGTCGATGTGAAACGCCGAGCCGTCGGACAGCTCGATCGAGTGGATCGTGAACCCCTCGCTCGGGTTCATGTTGGTGACCGTGAGGACGTCGGCGGCCATCGTCTTGCTCCCGATCACGCCATGCCCGAAGTCGATCGTCTGCGGACCGAAGCTGAGGTTGCGGTCGATGCACTGGCCGGACAGCGTCACCATCGCCATCGGCTTGCCGTTGTCGTTGTTGATCAGCGTCAGCGTGCCGGTCGCGGACGCGACGGTGGTGGGCGCAAACTTGACCAGGAAGTCGTGTGAGCCGCCGCCCGGGATGTCGACCGGGCTCGTGTCGACGAGCTGGATCCCGGAGGGCGTGCTGCTGGCCATCACCGCCGTGATCTTGAGCACCGCCTCGCCGGTGTTGTGGACCGTGACCGAGCGAATCGGCGCCTTGTCGCCCGGGTTGCGGAACGTCGGCGGGAACGTCGGCGGCGCATCGACCGCCACGTGGCGATCGATGCCGCGGCCCTTGAGCGAGATCATGGCCATCGGCGGACCGAGCACGCCGGTCAGGTTGGCAACCAGGACCGCGGTCTCCTCGTTGCCCGGCGGGCGCTCGATCGTCGGCTTGTAGGTCACCGTGACGTCGATCTGGGTGTTGGGCGCGAGCGTGGTGGCGCCATTGGGCAGGCCCGTGAAGCTGAACGCGGTGCTGCCGCCATTCATCGGCGCAATCGAGTAGTTGAGGATGGCGTTGCCGGTGTTCTTGAGCGTGACGGTCTGGGTCGGCGGCGTCGTGGCCGCGACGTCGACGTCGACCGCGC
>DASWRS010000238.1:0-10415 GCA_036403075.1 Kofleriaceae bacterium | reverse complement strand
CGTTCGCGGCGCTGTCGCGCAGCGCGCACCTGACCACCGGCCGGCGCTGGGGGATCTTCGGCCTGACCTTCCTGCTCGGCCTGATGCTGGTCGGCCTGCTGCTGATCTGGATCCTGCCGATGTTCGAGCACGCCGGCGGCGGCCTCGAGGCGGCGCACCAGATCCGGCAGTCGTCGGTGATGTTCGTGATCACGATCGGCGTGTTCCACCTGTTCAGCAGCGTCGTCGAGGCGGTCAGCTACGTCCTGCTCCGCGAGGACAAGGACGGCGTCTCGGTCCAGGATCTCGCCAAGATCTTCGAGTAAGCGCGCGGCCACGCCGGCGCAGCGCCGCCTCGGCCGGCCATGCCCGTCGGGGCTGCCGCATGGCGCGGCACGGACGCGTGGGCTGCTGGACGCTGACGCGGAGCGGCAAGGGCAACCCGGACGGCGGTCGGACGATCTTGGCTATCATGGTGCGGCATGGCCGATGAAGACCTCGAACTTCTCGACCGCTGGATCGCCGGCGACGCGTCCGCAGGCAACCAGCTGTTCAAGCGGAACTTCGCGCTGGTCTACCGGTTCTTCGAGACCAAGACCGAGGGCGAGATCGAGGATCTCGTGCAGGAGACGTTCCTGGCGTGCCTGAAGAGCCGCGCCACGTTCCAGCGCCAGAGCACGTTTCGCACCTACCTGCTGGCGATCGCGCGCCACACGCTGTTTCACTACTGGCGGAAGCGGCGCCCGGCGAGCACGATCCTGGACTTCGAGGAGATCTCGGTCGCCTCGCTCAGCACCAGCGTGGGGTCCAAGATCGCCGCGGAGCAGGAGCGGGCGGCGTTGCTCGCGGCCCTGCGCGAGATGCCGCTCGATCAGCAGCTCCTGATCGAGCTGTACTACTGGGAGGACCTCGATCGCGATGCGCTCGCGGCGGTGTTCGACGTCGAGCCCGCGACGATCGGCACGCGGCTGTTCCGGGCGCGGCAGCAGCTGCGCGAGCACGTCACACGGTCGCCGATGTTGCTGTCGAGTGGAGCTGACATCGACGGCTGGATCCGGTCGCAGCGCGCGACTGCGGCACACGACCGGTCGTCAGTGTGAATGGGAGATAAAGTAGATATCTGGATCATTATCGCAGTCTTGCACCCTGTGCTTGATCTCTGAACATTCGCGCCATATGTGTGTTAGGAATTCGTTTTCGTCCTTGCAGTGATTTCGGCAGCCCTCGGGGAGGATGAACTTCGGAATAGTCCCTATTTGGTATTTGTAATGCAAACGTGTATGTTCCAGACAGGCCGCGCCCTTCTTGCTCCAGACTGCCTCTTGTCGGCCGGTGGGAATCGCTTCTCTGTACCTCCAGCCTCCCTCCAATCTCTTGGATCCCCACGCGATCTCATTCCCTTCGTAGGTGTACCGTTCCTTGTCACAGTAGTTGGCAGTCAACATCTTCAGGGCAGCGGTGCGCCTATCATAGTAGGCTGTATCTGACAGTGGCGGCGACTTCTGAGCCGGCGCAATGCGATCGAGATCGACTTTTGCCAGTGCGTCTCGCTTGCACGCAATGTTGAACCAGCCAAGTCTTTTCGATTTTTCCAGCGTTTCGCCATCCTCTCCGCGCACCTCGCCTGCGAATACGATGGCGATATCGCTATCCTGGATTTCTTTTCCATTGTCGATAGTTATTTGAGCTGGTTTGTTGATTGTTGATCTGAAATCTCGCGTCGTTTGAGCAATTCTCTTGGTGTTAAATAGGTTGAATTTCTGTTGAAATTCCAATGACGTTTGCCTATCGCATAACGATTTCGCGCTATTCTCTTCTCTGAAGACATATCCGGGCACGGTATCCCCGCCATATGCGACCACCGAGCCATAGAATTCGATCTTGATCGTAGTGTTCTTTGGAGGTGTACGAGCTTCTTCGGATATTTTTTCGATCATGAACGACGCACCGTCGAGCGCTTCACCGCGGCACTCGCGCACCTCAGCGAACAGGTTGCCGTCCTCATCCACGTCGAGAAGCCTGCCGTTGCAGGCTGGATTGGAGCTTTTGATCGGGCTCGCGATTCTTAGGTGTTGGGCATTCTTGCAGCCACCTGAATGTAGACCATTTATCGGGAAACCGTTAACTATTGGCGAATTTCCTCCGCAGCTAGATGTTGAGCAATCTATGGTTATTCTTTCGCCATCGAGGTCTGCGCATCTTGGTGGTTTGGGTGCTGCTGATAGTGTGGGTAGCGTAGGTGCGGGTTCGGCTCCAGCGCTGATTCCGCATCCAGCTGCAATCACCAGCTCGATCCGAGATGATAACAATATGCATAATATGTATCGTCGTGTTGACATGTGTATATGATGCCTCGCTGGGAAGTGGTCGCGTGGAGTAGTGACACTTGCCGCCGGCCTGTTCCCGGCAAACTGCAAGCTTCAGCGCGGAGCCAGCACGGAGATGGCGCGGCGGGCGAGAGCGGCGCGCAGACGGAACTCGGTCTCCTCATTGTGAAGGGCGATCTCGTCGTACATCGTCGCGGCATGGTGCAGGTGGCGGCCCGCCTCCTCGACATGGCCGCGGGCTTGCTCCGCCAGGCCCCAGCCGAGCTCGGCATCGGCCGCGCGGTAGCGCACCCACCAGTCGCGACTCTCGCTGCAGGCGGCGAATACCGGAGCAAAGGCGGCGATTGCCCCCGCAGCATCGCCCGCCAGTCGCCGGCTGTGGCCAGTCGCGAGCTCGCCCCAGAACGAATCCCTGACGGCCGCGTGTTCCGCGAGCCGAGCAATATCGAGGTAGATCGCCTGGGCCCCTTGCGCGTCGCCCCGGTACTCGGTGAGGAACGCCCGGTAGCTGTGGCAGTACATGCGAAGTCCGATGAGCTCGGGATGCGCGTCGTAGCCGGCGCATTCCTCGGCGAGGATGCCCCAGGCAGCTTCTGGGTCGGCCTCGTAGCGCGCGTAGCTGTCGAGGCCGTCGAGCGTGAACAGGTGATGCTCTCCCAGCGCGTCGCGCCGCCGCTCCCAGACACCGCGGGCGAGCCTCGTGCGCTCGGCCGGATCCGGGGTCAGCATCGCCCGGTTCTTGTCGATGCAGGTCAGCTCGAGATCCGGCGATGCGACGCCCTGCAGCGCGGCGTGCGCGTCGTCGAATGACCGGCGAGCGGAGGCGCGATCGCCGTCCGCCATCTGCACGGTGCCGATGTTGTTGAGCAGCAGCGGTCGGGCGAAGTGATCGCCGGCCAGGCCGCGGCTGATCGGTTCGAGCAGCGCTGCGTCACGGAGCAGATCGGTGTGGCGGTTGTCCTGCATCGCCTCGACATAGAGCTGGCGGGCGCCAGCCTCGACCGCGAGCGCGAGCAGGCGGTGCTCCAGGCCGACGCCTCTCGCACGAGACAGCGGCGCCGTCGCCGCCGCGAACTCGCTGCGCCGGAGCAAGATCGTGCCGTGCAGCAGCGAGGCCTCGGCGATCAGCGGCGCGTAGCCGAGCTGCTCGGCATCGGCGGCGGACGCCCTCGCGAGATTGCGGGCCTCCTCGGACCGTCCGGCGCGATCGAGCGCAGCGGCACGAGCGAGGCCGCCACGGATGGCATCGACCGAGGGCCGCTGCGCGGTCGCGGGCGGCTCGGCTTCGGCCTGTAGCCGCGCCACGTCGGCGCAGGCATCGAGCTCCGGCAGGCGTGCGGCCACGTCGAGGACGTTGACCGCGGTGGCGCGATCGGTCCGTCGAAGGACGTCGACGGCGGCCTGGAGATCGCCGCGCCGGCGCGCCATGCACGCCATGCGGCGATCGAGCAGCTCCGAAGACTGCACGCCCCGCCGGTGGCTCGTGCAAGCATCGCGGTGCAGCTCGATCCAGCGCTCGCGGTACACGTCCAGGCGCGCCAGGACGCGATCGCGCAGGTCGCGAGCCTCCGGGGCGTCGAGGGTGCGCAGCGATCCATCGAGCTGTGCTCGCGGCACGGGGCCCCAGACAGCGTCGATCTCGCGGATCCCGCCATCGCAGGGGAGATCGAGCGCGCTCGGCGAGCTGCGGTTCGCCGCGATCACCGCGAAGGCCCCTGCGACCACCACCGCCGCGGCAGGTACGCGCCACCGGCGCCAGCCGCGCGGCCGCCGGAGCTCCCGCAGGAGCACCGCCATGGACGGGAACCGGGCGGTCGGGTCGGCTGCCAGCCCGCGGGCGAGCAGAGTGCGCAGCCAGCTCGGCACGCTGCGATCGGTGGCGCGCACGAGCGCACCGGCGCGAATGCTGCGCAGCCGCGACACGGCATCGCCGCCGGTGAATGGCGGCACGCCCTCGATGGCGCGATGCAGCGCGACGCAGAAGCTGAACTGATCGGACGCCTGGGTCGCGGGTCGGCCGGCGAGCTGCTCCGGAGAGGTGTAGCCGAGGGTGCCGACGATCTCGCCGGTCGCGGTGAGCCCGTGCGGTCCGTCGAGATCGGGGGCGTCGGGGCTGCCGAGCGCCGGCGCGGAGTCGGCCGCGTCGGCGACGCGCGCCAGGCCGAAGTCGAGCACGCTGACGCGGCCATCTCCGGCGATGATCGCGTTGGCCGGCTTGAAGTCGCGGTGGATGATCTCGAGCGCGTGGGCTGCGGCGAGGCCGTCACCGGCCTGTGCGTAGACGTGCACGAGCTCGCGCCATGACCTGGGCGCGGCGTGCTCCCACTCCGCGAGGGTGGCGCCCTCGATCAGCGCCATCACGAGGACGATCTGGTCGCCGTGCGTGAGCACGTCGTAGATCTTCACGACGTTCGGGTGGTCCAGCCGCGCGAGGGCGCGTGCCTCGCCGAGCATTCGCTGCCGCGCGCGCGCGTCGCCGAGCTGCCGAGGGTGCAGCACCTTGAGCGCGACCTTGCGGTGGAGCTCGGGATCCTCGGCGCGATAGACGACCCCCATGCCGCCGCCGGCAATTCGATCGAGGACGACGTAGCGACCGAGGTGCGCGTCGGCCGCCGCACCGAACAGCGACTGCTCGACCCGCGCGCGGACCGCATCCATGGTGATGGCGTCGCTCGCCGGCCGGGCACCACGGACCGCACCCGACGGCAGCTCGCTCGCGGGCGAGTCCCCGACCTCCGCGACCTCCGCGTTCGTCCCCGGATCCTCCATGTCCCCTTCGGACCACGCTATCCTGGCCCGGACCGCGCGCGCAACGACAAGCTGGGGTACGGGCGAGGTTCCCGACGATCTCACCAGGAAGTCGGGAACACGCCGCGTGAAGGCGGCACTAGAGGGAAGACCCCGCAAGTTTGCGGTCGGTCATGGAGGATCCATGTCGAGGTCGTGCGTATTCCTGTTCGCGTTTGTCTTGCTCCCAATGGCGGCGCGCTCCGCCGGTGCTCAGGTGGTGTTGCCGGCGCTCCCCGAGATTCACGCCGTGAACGCCTCGTTCCAGCTCGGGACCACCGCGCCCGCGTACTCGACGTCGCCGGCGACGAGCTTGACGAAGTTCGATCTGTGGGGCTGGGGCGTGGAGACCGAGTTCGCGCTCCCGGTGGCGAACGACTCACGGTGGGCCACACTGGCAGTGAGCTACAACCAGCTGAGCCTGGACGCCGACATCTACAAGGGGCGACGGTTGCGCGGAACGTTGCGCGATCTACCGGCGCTGTCCCTGTACGTCGGGCGCTCCACGCAGCCGTGGTATGTGGGAATCACGATCGCCCAGTCCGAGCTGGTCAATGGAAGGCTCAGCAACAAGCCCTTGGCGGGGGCTACCGACGCCGGACCGATCAAGATCGCCGCGAGCTCATTCTCGGCGGGTGTGGCTATCGGCTACCAGGTTGGTCCGGCATTCATCGAACTCGGCTACGTCGCTCGGTACTTCCCATCGCTGCAATACGACGGTATTCCCACCACCGGCTTTCCTGCCGACCTCGGCGATCACATGTACGCGGGTGGGGTCATGTTTCGCGTCGGTGGAAGGCTGAGCCTACACAAGAACGAGCCGGCCAAGCGCAAGATCCCGTGTGCCGACACCACCACTGAGGTCAAGGTGCCGACTGAGCTGGACCTGGACCACGAGTGTAACAACGGCGTGCTGAACCTGCGCCTCCACAAGAAGTAGCGACGGCTCGCGTCGGAACCAGGCTACGGCCCGAGCGCCGGGCGCTCGGCACCGCTCTCGGCGGCCAGGGCACGGGCGAAGAACGCCGAGCTCTGCGCCAGGGTGGCGACGTAGTCGCGGACGTCGTCGCGCTCGGCGGGCGGCAGATCGGCGAACGCCACGACGTGCTCGTCGGGCACGTAGCGGAACGTGAAGTTGACGCGGCGGGTGCGGAACCCGGCGATCGTCGGCGGCAGGTCGAGGGCGTGCTTGTCGTCGACCCGCTGGACGCGGTGCAGCAGGTCGTCCTTCCAGCGCGGGCCGCCGAACACCTGGAGCGAGCCGTCGTCGAGCCACTGGGTCCGCACCGGCGGAGCGTCGCGCGCGCCGCGGCGCACGAACTGGAATCGCGCGCGCTCGCCGATCGACAGCGAGGCGACCGGGCCGGGCTCGAAGTCGCGGTGGTCGCCGACCCGCGCGGCGTCGACGGCGCGGTCGCCCTCGAGGCGCTCGCCGTAGAAGTTGACCAGGCAGGTGTTGAGGTGCCAGCGGCGCGGCACGGTGCGCGGCGGGAAGCCGTCGCGTACGCGGCGCTCGACCTGCGCGACCAGGCGCGCCAGCACCGGCGGAAACGGCTCGGCGGCGACCGCGGCGTCGTGGGTGCGGCGCGGCGGCTCGTAGTAGCCCAGGCACGCGAACTGCCAGTTGCCGAGCCAGTACACCGGCCGGAGCAGGGCGCGCTGGGTGCGGCCCGGCGGCAGCGGCCGGTGGGTCGAGTAGCGCAGCTCCCAGAGCGGGACCAGGGTCGCGAGCCAGGCCAGGATCTCGCCGCGCGCACGGGCATCGATGAAGTCCGGCTCGTAGACGTAGCACGGGTCGGTCGCCGGTCGGCGCGGGGTCACGGCGCCGCGAGTCTACAGGGTCTGCGCGAACTTCCAAATCCGGACGCAACCCGGCGCGCGATCGGCCGATACCCGAGGGCAATGATGCAGCGGATGATGGAGCGGACGATGGACTGGATCTTCCGGCCGCAGTGCGCGGGGTGCGGCGCGCCCGCCGACACGCTGTGCCTGGCGTGCCGCGTCTCGCTGGTCGAGCTCGGCCCGGCGTGCCCGCGATGCGCCGAGCCGACCGGGGAGCACTCGATCACCTGCCGGCGGTGCTCGATCGACCCGCTGCCGCTCGATCGGGTGGTCGCGCCGTGGTGGTTCGGCGGCCAGCTCGCCCTGGCGATCCGCCGGCTCAAGTTCGCCAACCGCGCGCACATCGCCCGCGACGTCGCGCCGCTGTGGGCGCCGGTGCTCGCCGCGGCGGTCGCCGAGCACGACGCGGTGGTCGTGCCGGTGCCGCTGCACTGGCGGCGGCGCTGGACGCGCGGCTACGATCACGCGTGGCTGCTCGCGCGCCATGCCTGTGCGCTGGCCGGGGTCGACGCGCCGGTCCGCGCGCTGCGCCGGATCCGCCACGCGCCGGCGCAGAGCACGCTGCCGGCCGCCGAGCGCGCGGCCAACGTGTCGGGCGCGTTCGTGGCAATCGCGCCGGTCGCGGGCCGCGCCGTCGTGCTGATCGACGACGTCATGACGACCGGGGCCACGCTGGCCGAGGCCGCGCGGCCGCTGCGCCGCGCCGGGGCGACCTCGATCACCGCGCTCGTGCTCGCCCGGGCTACTTCCGCTCGAGGATGATCAGCTCGATCCGGTCGTTGATCTTGGCCGCGCCGCGCTTGTCAGGCGACATCAGCGGCTTGGTGCCGCCGAAGCCGCGGGCCTCGAGCCGGGTCGGGGCGATGCCCCACTGCACGAGCCAATCGCGGACCGCCTGCGCCCGCTTGTCGGACCGGGCCTGGTCGGCGTCGACATCGCCGGTCGGCTGGACGTGCACGGTGACGCGTAGCCGGACGATCTCGGTGTGCGCGCGCAGGGTCGCGGCGACCTGGCCGAGCACCGAGTTGCTGGCCTTGCCCAGCTTGACCCCGGTGAACTGGATCGGGTCGAGCGTCTCGATCCGATCGGGCGACAGGATGATCGTCGAGTCGCCCTTGTCGGGGCAGCCGTCCTCGTCCTGGATGCCGTTGATCGTCTCGGGCTGGTTGGGGCACTTGTCGATCGCGTCGGGGATGCCGTCGCCGTCGTTGTCCTTGTCGGGGCAGCCGTCCTCGTCCTGGAACCCGTCCTTGTCCTCGGGGTCGAGCGGGCACTTGTCGAGCGCGTCGGGGATGCCGTCGTGATCGTTGTCGGGATCGGGGCAGCCGTCCTCGTCCTCGAACATGTCCTTGTCCTCGGGCTCGTTCGGGCACTTGTCGACGCTGTCGGGGATTCCGTCGCCGTCGGCGTCACCGTCGGGCCGGGGCGCCTCGCGCGGGTGGATCGGCGCGACCGCCGCGGCGCCGGGCACGAACGCCAGCGACAGTACGCCGCGCAGGTCGGGCGTGCCGATCGCGTCGGTCAGGCCGCGGCCGATCGCCAGGCCGATGATGACCCGGCGCTCCGGCTTGAGGCTGAGCCCGGCGAGCCACTCGGCCCGCGACAGCGTGACCGCGGGCGGCATCGTGGCGCCGGCCGCCGGCGGCGGGCGCTCCCCCGACGGCGTCGTTTCGCCGAACAGCTCCGCGGTCGCCCACAGCGGGTCGAGGATCCGGTACGACGCCCCGGCTCCCCACGCCACGCCGCTCTTCTCGACGATGTTGGCGTACTCGGACTTGCCGCGGATCACCGGGCCGGCGTTGGCCGAGAGCGTCAGCCGCGAGCCGAGCGCCGCCGGCGTGAACGAGCCGAGCACCAGGAGCCGGCCCCCGGGCTGGTCGGAGCCGGTGAACTGGTTCTTGCTCGCGGTCGGGATCACCGCCATCACGCTGGCGCCGGCGACGAACGTCCCCGCCCCGAGCCGGGCGCGCACGAGCCGCGCCTTGGCGTGCAGCGCCAGGTTGCCGGTGGCGGTGCCCTTGGCGGGCTGGCCGGTGGGTCCGCTCTCGCCGCTCTGCTGGTACAGCGGCAGGTGCGCGCCGAGCTCGAACCGATCGAGCAGGGCGTACGCCACGCCGAGCTGCATCAGCGTGCTGCGCTGGACCAGCGCGCTGGTCGCCGGGCGGCCACCCGCGCCGGTGACCGAGTCGAGCACCAGCGGGTTCGAGGCGTACGACGCGATCGCGTTCATCACCCAGCTGCCGTCGACGCCGACGTCGGCGGGTTGCAGCGCAAACCCGGCGCCGGTGGTCGCCGGCGTCGGCTCGAACACCGCGAGGCCGATGCCGTCGCCGCGCGCCGCCGGTGCGATCGCGAGCGTCGCTGCCGCGGCCGTGACCACGAGCCCGGTGGCTCGCCGCCGCCGCTGCCGCCGCCGCCGCCCGAGCCCGAGCGCCGCGAGGCCGAGCGCCAGGCCGCCGCCGGGGCCGGCGCCGCCCGCGTTGCAGCCGCCGCTGCCGTGCGCATCGGCGAACACCGCATCGCCGGAGATCGTGACGTCCATCATCCCCATGCGGCCTTCGCCGTTGGGATCCTGATCGATCAGCAGGCGCGCCGTGGTCTCGAAGTGGTTGATCGAGGTCGGGGTGAAGGTGATCGCGAACGTCTGGTGCGCCCCCGACGGCAGCAGTGCGTTGGCCGGCAGGTTGTCGATGTGGAACACCGAGCCGTCGGACAGCTCGATCGAGTGGATCATGAACCCGTCGCTCGGGTTCATGTTGGTGACCGCGAGCAGGTCGGGGACCGTGATCGGGATGCCCACCGCGGTGAAGCCCACGTTGATCGCGTTCGGACCGAAGCTGAGGTTGCGGTCGATACACTGGCCGGACAGCGTCACCATCGCCATCGGCTTGCCGTTGTCGTTGTTGACCAGCGTCAGCGTGCCGGTCGCGGACGCGACGGTGGTGGGCGCGAACTTGACCAGGAAGTCGTGCGAGCCGCCGCCCGGGATGTCGACCGGGCTCGCATCGACGAGCTGCATCCCGGAAGGGGCGCTGCTGGCCATCACCGCGGTGATCTTGAGCACCGCCTCGCCGGTGTTGTGGACCGTGACCGAGCGGATCGGCGCCTTGTCGCCCGGGTTGCGGAACGTCGGCGGGAACGTCGGCGGCGCATCGACCGCCACGTGGCGATCGATGCCGCGGCCCTTGAGCGAGATCATCGCCATGGGCGGACCGAGCACGCCGGTCAGGCTGGCGACCAGGACCGCCGTCTCCTCGTTGCCCTGCGGGCGCTCGATCGTCGGCTTGTAGGTCACGGTGACGTCGATCTGGGTGTTGGGCTGGAGCGTGGTGGCGCCGCTGGGCAGGCCCGTGAAGCTGAACGCGGTGCTGCCGCCATTCATCGGCGCAATCGAGTAGTTGAGGATGGCGTTGCCGGTGTTCTTGAGCGTGACGGTCTGGGTCGGCGGCGTCGTGGCCGCGACGTCGACGTCGACCGCGC
>DASWRS010000237.1:0-28098 GCA_036403075.1 Kofleriaceae bacterium | reverse complement strand
GGTGCCGCGCTTGTCGCGCACCGACTTCTCGTGCGCCCGCACGCACATCTCGCAGCCGGTGATCGCCGACGCCGCCAGGCACCACAGCTCGAAGTCGAGCGCGTCGACCCCAGGCCTGGCGAGGATCTGCATGCGCAGCCGCGCCGGCATCTGCGGGTACTCCGAGGCCTCGCCCATCATGTGGAGGAAGCGGTAGTAGATGTTGTTCATCCCCATGATCGACGCGGCGCCGCGCGCGGCGCCGAGCGCCTCGGGCGACAGCTCCACCGCGGCCGCGTCCTCGACGGCGGCGGTGACCTCGCGGTTGCGCGCCGTGATCGCGGCGGCGAGCGCGGTGCCCCATGCTTGCTGCGGCGACAGCGCCGTGGCCCCGGCGATCACGCCGAGGTTGATCTTCAGGTCCCGGGCGTGGGCGGGGAGCCGATCCTTCAGGCGGTCGATCGGGCTGGTCGAGGTCGTGGTCATGGCGGGGTCCTCGCGGATCGTCGGGGGTCTCGGGGGCTCGGGGGTCAGGGGTGGCACGGCCGGCACCGGTTCAGGCCGCACTCAGCGTCGCCTCGCCCTTGGTCCAGTTGCAGGGGCACAGCTCGTCGGTCTGCAGCGCATCGAGCACGCGCAGTACCTCGGCGGGGTTGCGGCCGACCGACAGGTCGTTGACCGACGCGAACCGGATCACGCCCTCGGGATCGACGATGAACGTCGCCCGCAGCGCCACGCCCTCGCGCTTGTCGAGCACGCCGAGCGCCTGGGTCAGCTCGCGCTTGACGTCGGCGATCATCGGGAACGGCAGGTCCTTGAGATCGGGGTGCTGGTTGCGCCACGCCAGGTGCACGTACTCGCTGTCGGTCGACACGCCGAGCACCTGGGCGTCGCGGTCGGCGAACTCGCGGTTCAGCTTGCCGAACGCGGCGATCTCGGTCGGACACACGAACGTGAAGTCCTTGGGCCAGAAGAAGTAGACCTTCCACTTGCCGGGGAAGCTGTCATTCGAGAGCATGGTGAACTCGTGGCCGCGCTCGAGGCCGACCACCGCCTTGGCGGTGAACGACGGGAACTGATCTGCGATGGTGAGCATGGTGACGTCTCCTTGGATGGGCTCACCATGCGCCCCGGTCTGTGATTCGTCCAATTGCACAAAACGATGGATCTGATAGCTCGCTCCTATCACGTCACCTCGGCCGTCGCGCGCTGTACACCGGCGACGACGGCGAGTACGCTCGCGCTGACTCGCGATGAATCTGGTCGACGAGCTCTATTCGATCGCAGCAGCGCTCCGGAACGCCGAGGTGCGCTACGCGGTCTGCGGTGGCGTCGCGGTGACGCTCTACGGCGCCACGCGGTCGACGAGGGACATCGATCTGCTCGTGCTGCCGGAGGATGTGCCGCGAGCGCTCGAGGCCGTTCGGCCGCTGGGCTATGTCTTCGCTGCGCTTCCGATGACCTTCGACGCCGGCACCGAGCGCGAGCGCCACGTGCAACGCGTGAGCAAGATCGACGGCAGCGAGCACTTGCTGCTGGACCTGCTCGTCGCGGATGCGGCGTTCGAGGGAGCGCTCGACGATCGAGTGGAGGTGCAGCTGCCGACGGGGCCGCTCGTGGTCGTTTCACGTGCGGTCCTCGTCCGCATGAAACGGCTGGCCGGCCGGACCCAGGATCTCGCAGATCTCGAGAAGCTCGAAGGCCGTCATGAGTGATCCTCTCGATCCGCGCGTGGTTGCCGGGAGGCTGGCGGAGCTGCGGGCGCTGTTCGTCGCCGAGACCGTGGAGGAGGCACGGCAACGGCTCGCGCGCGAACAGCCGCGCGCCAACGATGACTTCGAGCAGCTGGCGCGGCGATCGCTGGAAGAGCTCCGCGCCCTGTGCGAGCTGACCCGGGTGCTTCACGCGGCGGCCCCGAAGCCGGCCGGCGAGTGATCAGGGCGCGAGACAACGACCGCCGGGGGTCGTTCTCCACCAGGTGCTCGCGGTCGCGTGCGAGCCGGCAGTCGGCGGCCTCGGGAATTCTCGCAGGAGCCCGGCAGCGCCGTCACGGCGAGCGTGAGGAGCCCATCGCGCAATGATCTGCGCCATGGGACTGGCTCGCCGGCGACCGGCGCTATCGTCGGGCCATGGGACCGAGCGCGTCCGAGCTGCGGACCATGCCGCTGTTTCGCGGGTTCGCCGATGACGCGCTCGCGGAGCTCGGCGGGCTGTTCAGCCAGCTGGTCATCGACGAAGCGCGGCCGCTGTTCGACATCGGCGATCCGGCGACCACGCTGTACCTCCTGACCCAGGGCGAGGTCGTGCTCGAGCAGCCCAACAACGACGTGTTCCGGCTGTCGCCGCCGGCGCTGATCGGCGAGCTCGGCGCGCTCGCGACCTTGCCGCGCTCGACCAAGGCGACCGTGGCGCCCGGCTCGACGGTGTGGGCGCTCACCGCCGTCACGCTCCAGGCCTACCTGTCGAGCCACCAGGACCGCGGTGTGCAGTTCCTGGTCAACCTGCTCGGCGTGGTCGCCGAGAAGATGCATCGCGATCAGATCCGGATGGCGGACATGCGCCAGAATCTGATCCGGACCCAGAAGGAGCTCAAGCGGCTGCGCGAGCTCGTGCTCGACACCGTCGAGACGCCGCTATCGGCGCCGGTCCACGACACGCTCGATCAGCTGATCGCGAACAACCGCCGCGTCGGCTACCGGGTCGAGCCGCCGCCCGCGCTGGCGGCGCGGCTGCACCTCGACGGCGGCATCGCGGCGGTCACCAACCTGTCGCGGACCCAGATCACGCTGCGCTCGCCGCTGCCGCTACCGGCCGCGGCGACCTGGTGCTCGGGCGTGCTCGATCTCGCGGGCACCGAGATCCCGGTCTCGGGCACGGTGGTCCCTGCGGGCGAGGATCGCGCGACGCTGGTGCTCGATCTGCTGATCGACGATCACGCGGCGATCCTCGAGGGCTACCTCACGCGGGCCCAGCTGCTCGACATCCTGGTCTAGCCGCAGAGGCGTTCTTGCGACGGCCATGGCGGCGTTCGTCCGACCGCCGTGAACCGGTCAGATCCACGGCGACGAGGCACCAGGGCCTCGCGGCCCGGCAATCAGCGCTGCGAGACCTTGTCGCCGGGCTTGGCCTTGTCGGCGGGCTTGGCCTTGTCGGCGGGCTTGGCGGCCTTGGCCTTGTCGGCCTTGTCCGCGGTGGTGGTTTCCTTCGGCGTGTCCTTGGCCTTCTCGGCGGTGTGGGCGGTCTCGTGGCCCTCGGGGCACGCGAACACCGGAGCAGCGATCGACAGCGACAGGAACGCGGCGGCGACAGCGAGCTTCTTCATGGTGCCGGCAAGCATGACCCGGGCACCGCGGCCGCGGCAAGCGCTGTTTACTTGACCCGCTCGGTGGCGTGACTTGCGAGGAACTCCCGGATCGTACGGCGATACTCCGGCAGCTCGGGCCGCAGGTCGAGGCTGCCGAGCGCGTCGGGGTGGGCGTTGGCCCACTCGAGCACCGGATGCTCCTCGCGCAGGGTGCCGCTCGAGCACACCGCGCCCATCGGCCACTGCGAGGTGTCGCTGGGATCGACCATCGGGATCTCGATCGGCTTGGCCCAGTCGCCCTTGGCCAGCCGCTCCATGTCGATGAAGTCGCTGAGGTCGTTGGCCGCCATCGTGCGCGCGTTGAGCGGCTCGAGATCGAACGCCAGCTCGAGCTCGCGCAGGGCCGAGCAGTGCTCGTAGACCTTCGAGCTGACGTAGCTCTGCTTGACGTAGGGCCCGGCGACCAGCGTCGGCACCCGGAAGCCGAGCTGGTCGAAGCCCTGCGCCGCGCGGACATCCACGGTCTTGGGCGGCGGGACGTGATCGAAGAACCCGCCGTGCTCGTCGTAGGTGATGACCAGCATGCAGTGCTTCCACTGCGGCGACTTCGCCAGCGCGGTGTACACCGTCGCGATCAGCTCCTGGCCGTGGATCGGGTGGACCGGCGGGTGGTCGTCGTTCTGGTTGAACGCGGGATCGATGTAGACGACCGGCGGCAGCTTGCCGGCCGCGGCATCGACCAGGAAGTCGCCGAACCGGTGGATGTGGCTCGAATCGATGCCCTGGTAGAGCGAGACCACCGGGATCGAGCCGTAGTAGTAGCCCCAGTCTACGCCCTTGGCATCGAGCCGCTGGTAGATCGACGGCTCGGTCAGGAGCCCCATCGTCGGCAGCGTGTTGGCCATCTTGCCCTCCGACGTCGCGGCGTGCCAGTAGAACCGGTTCGGCCACGTCGGGCCCATCACGGCGCAGAACCAGCGATCGGCGGTCGCGTACTGATCGGCGAGCGCCCACGACACCGACACGTCGTTGCGCACCAGGTACTGCATCGGCTCGATCGCCGTCATGCTCTGGTGCTCCATCTGGTGCGCCTTGACGAAGCCGTCGTTGGCGCCGCCGTTGAACTGCATGCGGCCGGCGTCCCAGCCGTGCGGCGGATCGATCGCGCACAGGCTGTTCTTGTCGGGCGTGAACGGGGCGATCAGCCGGCCGGCGAGATCCGGGTTGGTCATCGTGGGCGCGAGGCCATCACCGTGCTTGCCCTCGAGCATCGACCGCGCGCCGAAGAAGTGATCGTAGCTGCGGTTCTCCATCATCATGTAGACGTAGGTGGTGATGCCAGGCGCGTCGTCACCGCCGCCGC
This sequence comes from Kofleriaceae bacterium, assembly GCA_036403075.1. Classification (GTDB taxonomy): domain Bacteria; phylum Myxococcota_A; class Polyangia; order Haliangiales; family Haliangiaceae; genus JABFXX01. The sequence continues at coordinate 23,452 of DASWRS010000237.1, read as the reverse complement.
CGCAGCCCGGGAGGTAGCGCGCCATGCCCGCCGCGGCGCCGAGGCCACCGATCGTCTTGAGTGCGTCGCGTCGCTTCATCATGCGGCGAGCATACGGAAGATCGCCGCGCAGACCCCATGAAACTTCATGAAACCCGCCCCGGCCCCGCTGCGATCGCGGACGCCGCGCTACAGCATCGCCGACGCCGCGCTACAGCAGCCGCAGGATCCAGCCGGACGCCATCCCGAACCCGATCGAGGTCCCCACGCCCGAGGCGATCGCGACGAGCAGAATCCGCGTCACCGAGTTGTGCCAGAAACCCCGGGCGCTCTGGAGATCCTCGGTGAGTCGCTCGCGATCGATCGCGGTGGGCGGCCGCCGCCGGGCCTCGACCGCGCCGACCACCATGCCGGTCGAGATCCGGGGATGCAGCGCGGCGATCGGCGCCGCGGCCAGCGCGGTGAACACCGACGCGAGCGTGCCGCCGGCGGCCAGCGTCGCGAGCGCGGCGCCGAACGACGTCGGCAGGATCCAGGCGCGCAGCATCGCGGCCAGCGTCTGCGGATCGCTGCGCCAGCCGTGGATCAGCGCGGCGGCGAACGCGATCGGCACGAGCCAGCGCAGCGCGCGTCCGAGCAGCGGCGGCGCCGGGATCCGCTCGAGCTCGGCGCGATCGATCGACGCGCCGAGCTGCGCCTGGATCCCCGGGACGTGGGCGGCGCCGACCACCGCGACCACGCGGCGGCGGCCGCGGCCGACCTCGAGGAGCCGCGACACCAGGTACTGATCGCGCTCGTCGACCAGGGTCCGCTTGATCTCGGGCACCGCGCGGCCGAGCTCGGCCAGCATGTCGGACAGCGCCTTGGGCTGCTTGAGGTCCTCGATCATCTGCGCGGTGATGGGCTCGTCGCCCCGGCCAGCCGGGTGGCCGCCCGGGCCGGCGCCGGCCTGCGATCGCCCGAACAGCGAGCCGAGCAGCGTGATCCGCCGCCACGGGCCGAGGCTGCGCCAGGCGCGCTTGAGCGTGATGTCGATGTCGCGATCGATCAGCTCGACCGGGATCCCGGCGGCCTGCGCGGCCTCGACCGCGGCGAGCAACTCGGCGCCGGGCTGGATCCCGAGCTGGGCCCCGATCCGGCGCTGGTACGCGGTCAGCGCGACCTGCGCGAGCACGTACAGCGCGCGGCCGTCGCGCACGACCCTGGCCACGTCGAGGTCGCGGAACACGTCGCCGCGGGTCAGCGCCTCGAACCGCCGGCGGTCGAGCTCGACGCACACCACCTCGGGCCGGACCCGCGCGATGGTCGCGCGGACCTCGTCGACGCTGTGGGCCGACACGTGGGCCGTGCCGACCACGTGGAACGTGGTGCCTTCAGAAGCGAGCTCGGTCACCGGCACTGCGCTGACATAGCACGCGCGCTGCGCTACACCCACCGCATGCCCGCGATCCCCGACGCCACCCGCACCGAGATCGAAGCCGCGGCGTTCCGCCGCCTGGTCGAGCACTTCCGCGAGCGCACCGACGTCCAGAACCTCGACGTGATGAACCTCGCAGGGTTCTGCCGCAACTGCCTGTCGAAGTGGTACCGCGCCGCGGCCGTCGAGCGTGGCATCGAGCTCAGCGATCCCGAGGCCCGCGAGGCGATCTACGGGATGCCATACGACGCGTGGAAGGCGAAGTACCAGAAGTAAACGTCAGTACACGCTCAGGCCGAAGATCGCGTCGTGCATCTGCTCGCCGTGGGCCTGCGCCAGGCCCAGCCGCGCGGTCAGCGCGATCCGCGTGTTGACATCGAGCTGGAACATCGCGCCGCCGACCAGCGCCGAGGTCGCCTCGTTGCCGGTGACGATCTGGTTGCCCGACAGCTTGACCGCGTCCTCGAAGCGGTACGCCACGCCGGCGCCGCCGTAGAGCCCGGCGTGCAGGATCCCGAGCTGGACCGGCAGGACCTGGAGCTCGGCGGTGTAGCGGGTCTCGAACAGCGTGGCGTCGAGCTGGTTGTTGCGCCAGCCGAAGAACACCGACGCGAAGATCCCGAGCTGCTGGGTCGGAAAGTATCCGAGCTGCACCGTCCACGCCGGACCCATCGCCAGGTCGCCGGCGGCCGAGCGCAGCGAGCCGGTGCCGCCGTACATGCCGTAGGCCAGGCCCTGGCGCGACAGCGGCGCGCGCTCGAGCTCGTGCCACGGGCCCTCACCGGGCCGCACCACCGCCGTCTCGGCCCACGCCACCGCGCCCGGATCGAGCCAGGCGAGCGGCACCACGGTGTAGCCGCCGTCGCGGCCGAGCAGGTGGACCGGGTGCATCGGGTGCATCCGCGCGTAGCCGTCGAACCGCGAGCCCTCGATCACCGCCGCGGTCAGGAGCGCGGTCGCGGCGATGAACAGGAACGCGACCGCCGCGGCCTTGCCGTCGTTGCCGGCACCGCCGATGCGGGGGCCGCCCCAGCCGCCGCCGGCACCGCCGCGCGTGCGGTGATGCACGCCGACGCTGACCTCGAGCTGGGGCGCGAACACGACCTGGGTCTCGTCGGTGACCGGCGGGGCCGCCGGGACGTCGCTCGAGACCAGCTCCTGGATGACCCGGACGTGCTGGCCGCGCGCCTCCGGGGGGAGGGTCGCGAGGTGCGCCAGCTCGCTCGGCGGGATCCGATAGCTGTTCGCGGCACAGCCCGATGCGATCAGGGAGCCGGCCAGCACCACCGCAAGTGCACGCATGCGGCCAGTATGGCAAAATTCTCCGGGTCGTGCGGGGCGTGATCCGCCGCCACGGGGTTAGATCACACGGTCCGGCACGCTACGCCGGGCCGGCACGCTACGATGGCCCGGATGGAACCGATCGACCTCGCGGCCGTGGCCGACGACTTCGATCGAGAGGTCGCGATCACCCCGGCGATCGACCGGTTCTGCTCGTCGAGCACGTGGATCCTCGCCGCGGCCGCCGCGCTGATGCCGCCGCGCGCCCCGGCGTCGTACCGCGGCGCCCACGGCTACTTCGCGGCGATGCGCGGCGTGCACCCGGCCGGATTTCCCTACATCGAGCCGGTCGAGCTGGCGTGGGGCCTGGCCTCGCCGCTGGTCGGGCGCGATCCGGCGCCGCTGGTCGAGGCCGTGGTCGCCGTGCTCGCGGCCCGGCGCGACTGGCAGCTGACCATCGTCACCGGGTTGTCGGCGTCCGGCCCGCAGCGCCGCGCGCTCGACCGCGCGCTGCCGCCGCGCTGGGAGCGCCGCGCCGGCACGCCGACCGTGCGCCACGTCGCGAGCCTCGACGGCGGCGTCGACGGCTTCCTGTCGCGGCGGTCGCGCGAGCTCCGCAAGTCGCTGCGCAAGTCGCTGCGCGCCGCGGTCGACGCCGGCGTGACGTTCACGTCGGTGCCCGAGGTCTCGGCCGACGACGCGCCCGCGCTCTACGCCCGGATCCAGGCGGTCGAGGCCGCGAGCTGGAAGGCCCGCGAGGGCGTCGGGATCTCGAGCGGGCCGATGCGCGCGTTCTACGAGCACATGTTGCCGCGGCTGTGCGCCCGCCGCCAGCACCGCATCCTGTTCGCGCGCGCGGGCGACCGCGACATCGGCTACATCCTGGGCGCCGTGTTCGAGGGCGAGTACCGCGGCCTGCAGTTCTCCTACGACGACGCCCACGCCGCGCTCGGCATCGGCGGCCTGCTCCAGTACCACCAGATCCTCGAGCTCTGCGCCGAGGGCGTGAACCGCTACGACCTCGGCACCGAGATGGACTACAAGCGGCGCTGGGCCGAGGAGGTCATGGAGACCGAGATGCTCGTCCTGGTGCGCTGACCGCGATCGCGGCGGCAAGCGCGCCGGAGATGCGTCTGGCGATTGCCACATCGTCGCGCATGGGCGGGCACGATCGCGATCGCTCCGCGCGTGCGGACCTGGACGCCCGGCGCTGGGGTACCCTCCGGCCGACCGCGCATGCTGCGTCCCGCTGTCGCGCTTGTTGTCGTGCTCGGCGGCCTCGGCCCGGCGCCGGTCGCGCGCGCGCAGAACGCCGCGCCTCCGGTGCGCGCGCACGCGGTGCGCCGGACCGGCGCGATCGCGATCGACGGCCGGCTCGACGAGCCCGACTGGGCGGCCGCGCCCCGGCAGGCCGGCTTCAGCCAGCGGTTCCCCAGGGACGCGGCCCGGCCGTCGTTCGAGACCCGGTTCGCGGTGATCTATGACGACGAGGCGATCTACGTCGGGGTGTGGCTCGACGATCCACGGCCCGAGCTGATCCGCGCGCTGCTCACACGCCGTGACATCGACGCGCCGGCCGACGGGGTCACCGTCGCGTTCGACAGCTACCACGATCGCCGGACCGCTTATGCGTTCCAGCTCAACGCCGCCGGCGTGCAGCGCGACATGCTGGTGTTCGACGACACGAACATCGACGACACCTGGGACGCGGTGTGGACCGGCGACGCGGCGATCACGCCGGGCGGCTGGACGGCGGAGTACCGGATCCCGCTCGGCCAGCTGCGGTTCGCCAGCCAGGACAGCCAGGAGTGGGGCTTGCAGCTGTTGCGGCAGATCGGCCGGACCGGCGAGCAGGACGCGTGGTCGCCGTGGCCGCGCAGCGCGCCCCAGGTGGTCAGCAAGTTCGGCGTGCTCGACGGCATCGCGCACCTGCCGTCGGCGCGCCGGCTCGAGCTCTTGCCGTACGCCACCACGGGCATCGATCGCGTGCCGGTCGAGGCCGGCGATCCGCTGCACGGGCGCTACCGCCTGCGTCGCAACGCCGGGCTCGATCTCAAGTACGGCCTGGGGCCCGCGTTCACGCTGTCGGCGACGATCAACCCCGACTTCGGCCAAGTCGAGGCCGATCCGTCCAAGGTCAACCTGACCGCGAACGAGCTGTTCTTCGCCGAGAAGCGGCCGTTCTTCCTCGAAGGCGTCGACCTGTTCCGGCTGCCGATCGGCGCCGGCGACAACACCGCCGAGGGCGCGTTCTACAGCCGGCGGATCGGCGCCGCGCCGGCCGCGCCGGACACCGCGTACGACTTCCTCGATGCGCCCGACGCCACGCCGATCTACGGCGCCGCGAAGCTGACCGGCAAGACCGCGAGCGGCTGGTCGCTCGGCGTGCTCGACGCCGTCACCGGCCCCGAGACCGCCGAGACCTTCACCGCCGCGCCCCCGGGCACCCCGGGCGCGCCGGGCACGCGCGCCGAGCTCGCGGTCGCGGCGCTGACCAACTATGCGATCGCGCGGATCAAGCGCGACCTCCGCGAGGGCAAGACCACGGTCGGGGTGTCGGCGACCGCCGTCGATCGCAAGCTCGACGATGCGCCGCTCCGCGCGCGGGTCCACGACCAGGCCTACACCGGCGGGCTGCAGCTCCAGCACCGCTGGGGCGACAACGCCTGGACCGCCGACGTCAACCTGCTCGGTAGCTGGGTCCACGGCAGCCGCGAGGCGATCGAGGCCACCCAGCGCAGCCCGGTGCACTACTTCCAGCGTCCCGACGCGGACAACGTCCACGTCGATCCGGCGCGCACCAGCCTGTCCGGCCTCGGCGTGTCGTGGATCGTCGGCCGGCTCGGCGACACCAAGCACTGGCGGTTCGGCACCGGCGGCGACCTGCGGACCCCCGGGCTCGAGCTCAACGACGCCGGGTTCCAGCTCACCTCGAACCAGGCGAGCCCGTTCGTCCTGGTGACCTACCGCGACGACGAGCCCGGCGACCACGTGCTCAACTGGAGCCTCAGCTCCGACGTGTTCTGGATCCAGACCCTCGAGCCCCGGACCACCGACCAGGGCCTCGAGGGCAACGCCAGCCTCCAGCTCGCGAGCTACTGGTCGTTCTCGGCCGGCTTCAACCTCGATCGCGCGCCGTGGAGCACCGACATGCTGCGCGGCGGCCGGGCGCTGCGCACCGATCCGCGGCTGTTCAGCTACGTCAACGCGCAGACCGACACCCGCAAGCCGGTGTGGTTCAGCCTCAACGAGAACAGCCGCCGCGACTGGACCGAGCACGAGTTCGACATCAACGTCGGACTGAACGCGACGCTCCAGGCGCGCTCCAACCTCGACCTGTCGATCGGGCCCAACCTGTACTGGCGCGATGATCCGATGCAGTACGTCGACGAGGTCGCCGACACGGCGGGCCAGCCGCACTTCGTGTTCGGGCGGATCCGCGAGACCGACCTGTCGATGACGCTGCGCGCGAACTGGACGTTCTCGCCGCACCTGACGCTCCAGGCCTACGCCCAGCCCTACGTCGCCTCGGGCCGCTACACCGAGCTCAAGGACGTCGACCGCCCCGGCGCCGACCGCTACGGCGACCGGTTCCAGCTGCTCGGCGGCACCGCCCGGCTGGTCGACGGCACCTACCAGGTCGTGCGCGACGGCACGGCCTGGAGCTTCGATCGCCCCGACTTCAACTTCCGCCAGCTGCGCTCGACCGTGGTGATGCGCTGGGAGTACCGCCCGGGCTCGACGGTGTTCGCGATCTGGAGCCACGGCCGGACCAGCGACGGGTTCGACGACGGCCGGTTCCGCCTCGGCCGCGACCTGGCCGACCTCGCCCGCGCCGCCAGCGAGAACATCGTCATGGTCAAGCTGAACTACTGGGTCGGGCTGTAGCCGGCGCGGGCAGCCCGGTGGTCACGGCTTCTTCTTCGGCGGCGCCGAGGCCATCTTCTGCTTGAGCGCGGCGAGCTCGTCGTCGAGCGTGGTCGCCACCGGCTTCTTGCCGGGCGGGCGGGGTCGCGGCTCGGCGGGCGCCGCGGCGCGGCGCTTGAGCGCGTCGAGCGCGTCGTCGAGCGGTGAGGCGGACCCCCCCGACGTCCGCGACGTCCGCGGCGGCGCGGGGTCGGGCGGCGCGTTGCGGGCGGCCTCGGCGGCGGCCCTGCCGGCGCGCTCGAGCTCCTTGAGCTCGGCGTCGAGCGTGGCGAGCTCGGCGAGCAGCGCGTGCATCTTGGCGCGCTCGGCGTCGGCCCGGCGCTCGAGCTGGTTCGCTTCGTCCTCGTGCTCGGCGCCGCGCGCCCGCGCATCGCTCGCGTCGGCGGCGAGCTTGGTCGCCAGGTCGCGCGCGGTGGTCATCGATCGGGTGAGCTCGACGACCCGGCGCTGGACCTCGCCGCGCAGCCGGGCGATCTCGGCGGGGTCGGGCGCGGGTGGGGGCGCGGCCGCCGCGCCGCCGAGGTCCTCGAGCTCGCCGGGCATCGCCGCGGCCTGGGCTGCCGCGCTCGCCGCGGCGCTCGCCGCCCGCACGCGATCGCGGGTCGCGGCCTGGGCGGCGACCCGGCGCTCGTCGATCACGCCGCGCTTGTCGCCGGCGACCGCGGCGACGATGTCCGCGATGTTGTCGCCGCCGTCGGTGGTCGGCGGCGGCAGCGTGCCGCCGAACGCGGAGTCGAGCGCCGACGACAGCAGCAGCAGGCCCTTGGCGGTCACGGCGCGGCGGCGGGCCTCGAGCGCGGCGGCGGCCCGGGCCGAGCCGGCGACGTTGTCATCGACCAGCGCGACCAGCCGGGCGCCGACCAGCTGGACCCGCGCGATCACCTCGGGGCGCGGCCGCGCGATCACGACGTCGGCGACCCGCCACAGCAGCGCGGCGTCGCCGGTGGTCCCGAACAGCTTGGCGCGCAGCCCGAGCCCCGGGACCTGGCGGCGCAGCACCATCGCGCCCTCGACGTCGCCGGCGGCGTCGAACAGCCACGTGATCGTGTCGTTGGCGTCGAGCAGCGACAGCTGGAGCGCGAGCTGGCCGGTGAGCTCGGCGCCGAGCCCGGCGACCTCGACCAGGGCGAGCTTGCCCGGCAGCTTGAACCGGGTGCGCAGCGCGGCGCGATCCTCGCGCCCGGCATCGGCGAACGCGCGCTCGCCGATCGCACCGACCACGAGGATCCGGTCGCCCTCGACCCCGGCATCGGCGAGCGCCACCGCGGCGAGATCGTCGACCGCCATGAACCGGTCGGCGTCGGTCTCCGCCCAGGCCTCGGCGGGCTCGAGCTCGCCGACCACGGCGATCACCGGCGCGGGGTTCTGGACCTGATCGCGCGCGACGGTCAGCGCCAGCGCGGAGTGCGGATCGAACACCACCGCGGCATCGGGCGGGTTGATCTCGAGCTCGCGGCGCAGCCGGCGCTCGGCGCCCTCGCCGAGCAGCGCACGCCGGACCCGGTCGGCGACACCCTCGCCGCCGCCGCCGGCCGCGCCGACGTCGATCGCGCGGACCCGCATCCCGGCGGCCTCGATCGCGGCGAGCACCGGGACGACCGCGGCCGAGGGCGCCCCGGCGGACGTGACGATCAGGACCTGCGGCTCCATGACGGAGTCACATTATTCACCAGGTTGCGCGGCAAGTGACCGCGCAGCGCCGAGATCACCGCGTCCGCGCACAGCTGCGCCATCGCGGTCCGCGCTTCGGTCGTCGCCGAGCCGATGTGCGGCAACAGCACCAGCCGCGGGCACGCCAGGAGCTCGGGCGAGATCTCGGGCTCGCGGGGGTAGACGTCGAGCGCGGCGCCGAACAGCCGGCCGCGCTGCAGCGCCTCCACCAGCGCGGGCTCGTCGACGCAGCCGCCGCGCGCCGTGTTGACCAGGACGGCGGTCGGCTTCATCAGCGCCAGCCGCTCGGCGTTGACCAGATGCCGGGTCTCCGGCGTCAGCGGGCAGTGCAGGCTGACCGCATCGGCCGTGGCGAAGACCTGGTGGACCGTCCGGCAGGCGGGATCGGCGTCCGGAACCGCCGCCGCCTGCGGGTCGGCATAGATGACCTGCATGCCGAAGCCGAGCGCGCGCCGGGCGAGGGCGCGGCCGATCCGGCCGTAGCCGATGATGCCCAGGGTCTTGCCGGCGAGCTGGACGCCGAGCAGCTGATCGAGCGCCCAGCCGGTCCAGGCGCCGGAGCGTACCAGGCGCTCGGCCTCGCCGAGCCGGCGGGCGCAGGCCAGGATCGCCGCGAACGCCAGCTCGGCCGTGGCCTCGGTCAACACGTCCGGTGTGTTGGTGACGCACACGCCCGCCGCGGTCGCCGCCGCCAGATCGACGTTGTCGTAGCCGACCGCGCAGTTGGCCACCACGCGCAGCCCGGGTGCGCGGGACAGCACCGCGGTGTCGATCCGGTCGAGCAGCAGGCATACCAGGGCGTCGGCCCCGGCGAGGTCGACCCCGGCGAGACCGACGTGGCCGCTCGCGGGGACCTCGACGACGGTGCCGGGCACCGCGGAGCTGACCTGCGCAACGAGATCGATCGGCAACGCCGACGTCGAGACGACCTTCACGCGACGAGGATAGCGTGAAGTGGAGCGCGCACGAGGCCGTGCTAGTGTGAAGCGGTGACGTACCGCCGGCTCGGGTGGCTGGTCCTTGCCGCAGTGGCTGCCACCGCGCACGCCGCGCCCCCGACACCGCCACTGCAGCCACGGCATTCCGGCCCCGCGACTCCGGCCAGGGCGACCGCAGCGGCCGAGCCGCTGCCGCAGGAGGTCACCGGCGCGCCGGCCTCGAGCGGCGAGGCCCGGCCCACGGTCGTCGCCACGGCGGCGCCGGCGCGGGCACCCGATCCCGGGGACCTGCGGTCGCTCACCGACGATCCGGTCGTCGGCAAGGCCCTCCGGATCGAGGGCGAGGAGCGCAAGGGCCTGGTCGCGTTCACGTTCGACGATGGCCCCAACCCCGAGACCACGCCGGCGGTGATCGCCGCGCTCGAGAAGTACGACGTCCCGGCGACGTTCTTCATCGTCACCCAGCGGATCGTCGGCCGGCATGGCGAGACCAGCCGCGAGATCCTCGAGCGCGAGCTCGCCGGCGGGTTCCTGGTCGGCAGCCACTCGGTGACCCACCCCAACCTCAAGCACGCCGCCGGCGATCAGCTGAGCCGCGAGATCGATGCGTCGATCCGTACGCTCGCGGCCGCCGCCCACCGGCCGATCGGCATGTTCCGGCCGCCGTACGGTGCGCTCAGCCCGGCGGGCCGGGTCCGGCTCAAGAAGCTCGGGCTCACGGAGGTGTTCTGGTCGGTCGATACGCTCGACTGGAAGGCGCACAACGCCGATCGGCTGCGCAAGAAGGTGGTCTCGATGATCAAGCACGATGACGGCGGCGTCGTCCTCATGCACGACGTCAAGCCGATCACCGCGCAGGTCATCGCCGGCGTGCTCGACGATCTCGAGGCCGAGAACTGCGCGCGGCTCGCCGCCGGCCGCGATCCGATCGTCCCGGTGTCGCTGCATTACTTCCTCCGCGACGGCCGGGACGGCCGCGACGGCGCGCACGGCCGGGGCGACAAGCCGACGCCGCGCGCGATCCCGGCCGCGGTGGCGAAGCGGACCGAGGCGTACCGCGCCGCGCTGCCCGAGCGCTGCGCCCGGCGCCCGCCACCGGCCGAGCCCGCGCCGGAGCCGGCGCCTCGGCACGCGGCGAAGTAGCGAGACGCACACCCGCGCGGCGCGGTCGTGGTTGTGGTTGACATCCCGATCGAAGCACACTAGTTTCCGCGCGCTTCGAGACCAGGGCGCGAGCACGATGCCGTTGACGTGGGATCACTCAAACCCGGTGCTGGCGGCGAGCAGCGCCGCGCAGCCGTCGGCGGCGAGCAGCAGCGGCCACATCCCGATCAGCACGCCCGAGGTCATCGATCACTCGGCGTCGTTCGAGCCGGCCGACTTCGACGCCGAGGGCGTCCGCACCATCCTCACGGCGCCGAGCTACGAGCTGCGGCCGCGGTTCACCGGGCGCGGCAAGGCGCTGGGCCGGCTGCTCGAGCTGACCGGCAAGGCATTCGAGTCCCGGGAGCTCGGCTTTGCCGTGGTGATCGGCGAGCCCGGCATGGGCAAGAACCGGATGATCCACGAGCTCGCCGCCCGGATCCGGGTCGAGCACCCGACGACGCGGCTGTTCCAGGGCGTCGCCGACGAGAACGCCCACGCCTACGGCCCGGTCGCGCGCGCCCTGACGGTGCGGTTCGGGATCGCCGCCGGCGAGGATCCCGCGGCGAGCCGCGACAAGATCGCGGCCGAGCTCGCCGAGGTCATCGACTCCGAGCGCCTGACCGAGGTCGCGCACCTGATCGCGCACCTGTTGCGGGTGCCCTACGAGGACAGCCCGATCGTCACGCCGATCCTCGGCTCGGCGCAGCGCCGCGAGGCCCGGCTGTTCATGGCGCTGCGCCGGTTCCTCGCCGCCGAGAGCGAGCGCTACCCGCTCGTGATCGTGATCGAGAACCTCGAGCTGTGCGGCGCGGACACGATCAACTTCATCCACTACCTCGCCGCCGGGCTGCGCGACCACCGCGTCGTGATCCTCGGCACCGCGACCGCCGAGCTGATGACCCGGCACCCGGCGTTCGGCCAGGGCGAGGTCACGCCGGAGCGCATCGAGCTCGGCCCGCTGACCCCGGGCGAGTCCGAGGACCTGCTGCGCGAGCTGTGCAAGCAGCTCGACGACGTCCCGGCCGTGCTGCTGGCGCACGTCCGGACGATGAACGGCTCGCCGCGCGCGATCTACGAGCTGATGCGGCTGTTGCTCGAGTCGGGCTGCATCGTCCGCGAGGACCACGCGTGGAAGATCGACCACAAGGCGCTCGGCGCGGTCGCGCTGCCGCGGACCCACGATGACCTGGTCGCCGCGCGGCTGCGCGTGCTCGATCCGATCGAGCGCCGGATCCTCGACATGGCGGCGACGGTCGGCGACACCTCGTGGCTCGACGCGATCCTCGCGCTCGAGCGCCACGGCCAGCTCGGCGCCGATCCCGACGGGCCAACGCTCGGCCAGATCGCCGGCTCGGACGACCAGAGCCGCCAGGCGGTGGTCGCGGCGATCAGCCGGCTGGTCGAGTACGGCTGGTTGATCGAGGTGCCGCAGTCGTCGATCGCCGGCGAGCGCGAGCTCCGGTTCGCCAGCGCGAACCTGTGGTCGGTCGTCTACCACGGCATCCCGGACCCGATGCGCTGCGACTACCACGCCGTGGTCGCGCGCTGGCTCGAGCTCCACCCCGAAGGCCTGAGCCCGTCGGCGCAGGAGGAGGTCGCGCGCCACCTGGTGCTCGCCGGCGACGGCCGCGAGGCGGCGCTGCGGTTTCGCCGAGCCGCCGAGGCCGCGCGCGCGAGCTACGCCAACCAGGGCGCGATCGAGCTCTACGACCGCGCCCTGGCCAGCCTCGGCGCCCAGGACCTCGCGATCCGGATCCAGCTGTGGCGCGATCTGGCCTCGGTCTACGAGCTGATCGGCGAGTTCGAGGCCGCGCTCGGCGCGTTCGAGCGCATGCTGCGGCTGTCCTGGGTCGCGGCGAGCAAGGCCACCGCCGCCGAGGCGTTCAACAAGATGGGCCGGGTGTGGCGCAGGAAGGGCGACCTCAAGCTCGCGCTCGAGTACCTGTCGCGCGGCCTCGAGCTGTTCCGCGGCGCCAACGACACCCGCGGCGTCGCCGGCTCGCTCGATGACATCGGCCGCGCGCTCCACATGATGGGGCGCTACGCCGAGGCCGAGGCGAAGATCACCGAGGCGCTCGCGCGCCACACCAAGGACGGCGACCAGCGCGCGATCGCGACCTCGCTGTCGCGGCTCGGCAACGTCCACCAGGACCGCGGCCACTACGAGGCGGCCTCCGAGTGCCACCGCGACGCGCTCGCGATCCGCAAGGCCACCGGCGACCGCTGGGGCCAGATCGTGGCCCAGAACAACCTCGCGGCGCTGTCGTTCGATCTCGGCGAGCTGGCCGAGGCCCGCTCCGGCTGGCTGGCTGCGCTGCCCGAGGCCGAGGCGATCGGCGCCTTGCCGCTCAGCGCGCTGATCCTCACCAACCTGGGCGAGGTCGCGCTGGCCGAGAACAAGCTCGACGAGGCCCGCAGCCGGCTCGAGAACGCGCTCGAGATCATCGAGGACATCGAGGATCGCGGGCTCGAGACCGTGTGCTGCCGCCACCTCGCGGCGCTCGAGAAGTCCCAGGGCAACGCGCCGGCGGCCCGCGAGCTCGCCGAGCGCGCCCTCGCGGTGGCCCAGAAAGCCGGCCTGCGCGAGCACGAGGCCCAGGCTTACCTGGCGCTCGGCGACGTCCTCTCCGCCAGCATTCACGACGAGGAGGCCACCGACGCCGGCGCGCTGTCCCCCGCCGCGATCGCGTTCGGCGCCGCGATCGAGGTCCTGGCCAACCTCGGCAACGAGGCGGTCCTGGCCAAGGCGCTGTTCGTGTTCGGCCGCTACAAGGCCGAGACCGGCGAGCACGCCGACGCCAAGGACATGCTGCGCGACGCGCTGATGATGTTCAGCCGCCTCGGCCTCGAGCGCCAGTCGAGCGAAGTCGAGCGCCTGCTGGCCTCGATGAATTGAGAAGCCAAGCACCGGGCCTGGGCCGCGCGACGCGACGCGTGGAGGGGTGAATTTCGCGGCTCCGCCGCGAAATTGGGGACGGGAAAGTCCCCTCTAGATCAACCGCCAGTCGAGCGAAGTCGAGCGCCTGCTGGCCTCGATGAATTGAGAAGCCGAGCACCGGGCCTCCGGTCCTGGGCCGCGCGACGCGACGCGTGGAGGGTGAATTTCGCGGCTCCGCCGCGAAAGAGGGGACGGGAAAGTCCCCTCTAGATCAACCGCCGGTCGAGCGAGGTCGAGCGCCTGCTGGCGTCGATGAATTGAGAGGGGGCGGAGTTGCCAATGGGCGGCCGACCCGGCATGGTCTGGGTTCGCGTCCATGATCTGGTTTTGGTTCGGTTTCTTCGCGCTGGTCGCGCTGCTGCTGTTCCTCGATCTCGGGGTGCTGCATCGCCGAGCCACCGAGCCGTCGCTCGGCAACGCCGTGGCCTGGACGCTCGGCTGGATCTGCCTGGGCCTGTCGTTCGCCGGCGTGGTCTACCTCATGTACGAGCACGCGTGGCTCGGCGCGGAGATGGCCGCGGCGCCGACCACGCACGCCGGCGCCTCGCATGCGGGCGCGCCGCACGCCGCGGCCGCCGCGGCCGCCGCGCACGGCGACGGCAGCGACGCCGCGGTGCTCTACGTCTCGGCGTACCTGCTCGAGCAGGCGCTATCGATCGACAACATCTTCGTGATGTCGCTGCTGTTTCGCAGCTTCCGCGTCCCGGTCAAGTACCAGCACCGCGTGCTGTTCTGGGGCATCCTCGGCGCGATCGTGTTCCGGATCGCGATGCTGGGCGGCGGCGCGTACCTCGCCAAGCGGTTCACCTGGATCTTCTACGTGTTCGGCATCTACCTCGCGTGGCAGGGCGTGAAGCTGTTGCGCGGCGGCGACGAAGAGGAGGGCGACCACGACAAGAGCCTCGCGATCCGGGGGCTGCGCCGGTTCGTCCGCATCGTCGACGGCGACCACGGCGGCAAGTTCACCGTCGAGATCGACGGCCGCCGCGCGCTGACCACGGTCGCGGTCTGCCTGGTGGTGATCGAGCTGACCGACATCGTGTTCGCGCTCGACTCGATCCCGGCGGTGCTGGGCCTGAGCCAGGACACGTTCATCATCGTGACCTCGAACATCTTCGCGATCATGGGGCTGCGCTCGCTGTACTTCGTGCTCGCCGGCGCGATGGCGAAGTTCCAGTACCTGAAGATCGCGCTCGCCGTGCTGCTGATCATCATCGGCGCCAAGCTGATCGCGCACGACGTCCGGTTCATCGAGGATCTGCCGCCCGCCGTGTCGCTCGCGGTGATCGCCGGGATCATCGGCGCCGGCGTGGTCGCCTCGGTGATCGCGAACCGCCGCGTCGCGCCGGCCGACGACCGGGCGGGCTGAACCGGCGGGTCAGGTCACGCGGCCGTAGCGGTCGTCGAGCCGTACGACGTCATCGAGCTCCGGGGTCGAGACCTCGAGCACGTCGGTGTCCTCGATCGCGATCATCCGGTGGCGCAGGCCGGGCGTGATGTGGAACGGCTCGTTGGCGACGAGGTCGCGCGACCGGGGCGGCTCGCCGTCGGCGAAGTACACCAGCTGCATCTTGCCGCGCAGCAGCATGATGGTCTCGTCCTTGACGCGGTGGTACTGCAGCGACAGCGCCTCGCCGGCGCGGATGTGCAGGATCTTGCCGACGTAGCGCTCCGTCCGGGCCCAGATCTGTTCGTGGCCCCAGGGCTTATCGACGATCGCCACGCCGGGCTACTTCTTCGCGGCGGGCTTGGCGGGTTTGGCGGCGGGCGGCCTGGCGGCGGGCTTGCCGGCGGGCGGCTTGGCAGCCGGCGGCTTGGCGGCGGGCTCGGGCGCGTCGAGCGTCCCGGTCGCGGTCGGATCCGGCGTCGCCGGCATCTCGATCTTGGGCCGTGCGCCGGGGATCTCCTCGCGGCGGTCGACCTTGCCGTCGAAGTCGTCGTCGTAGAGGATCGCGACCAGGACGTCGTCCTTGTACTGCTCCCACAGATCGGGCTGGCCGTCGCCGTTGCGATCGCGCCGCACGCTGGTGAGGTGCCCGGCCGAGTCGTAGACCTCCTTGGTGTCGAACTTGCCATCGAAGCTCGTCGCGCGCTCGGTCTCGGCGACCACGCCGGTCTTGGTGTCGTAGACCCGGGACATGTCCCACTTGCCGTCCCAGTCGAAGTCGGCCTTCTCGAACAGGACGTTGCCCTTGCGGTTGTAGCCGACGACCCAGTCCTTGCGGCCGTCGTGGTCGAAGTCGACCTGCTTGCAGGTCAGGTATTCGATCTTGGTGCCGCCG
Source organism: Kofleriaceae bacterium (assembly GCA_036403075.1). Classification (GTDB taxonomy): domain Bacteria; phylum Myxococcota_A; class Polyangia; order Haliangiales; family Haliangiaceae; genus JABFXX01. Next base: position 7,873 of record DASWRS010000237.1, on the reverse strand, counting down.
TCGTCCTCGGTCTTGTACAGCCGCCAGACGTCGGGCTTGCCGTCGTGATTGACGTCGAACGTCACCACGTTCTTGCCGTTGGTGTCGCACAGCGTCGGATCGACCTTGGGAACGCCGGCCTCGACCGCATCGTTCTTGGGGGTCGTGTCCTCTTGCTTGCCGTGACACGCCCCCAGCACCACGACGGCCAGGATGGGTAGACCGACGAGACCGACGAGATCCAGGGGTTTCGCCATGTCCGAGAAGCCTAGTCCTGGACCTGGCTTGCGGCAACCCGAGCAACGCACCCTGCCGTGTGACTTCGCACATGGCACGATCGCCGCAGACCCTCGGGCTCAGAACCGTTTGACCGGCGGCATATGGCCACGTAGGGTCATAGGTCCCAACTTCAATGTCACGCAAGAAGATCTCGACGACGGTGTACATCACGCCGGAGCAGGACACCCAGCTCAAGGCGCTGCACCACCGCACCAAGGTCCCGGTCGCCGAGTACATCCGGCAGGGCATCGACCTCGTGCTCGAGAAGTACCGCGATCAGCTGCCGGGGCAGGTCGACCTGCGCCTCGGATCACGCTAAGTACGGCCGGCCCCCGCCATGTCTTTCCCCGCGGAGCGGATCCGCAACTTCTCGATCATCGCCCACATCGATCACGGCAAGACCACGCTCGCCGATCGGATCCTCGAGGCGTGTGGGGCGGTCACCGCGCGCGAGGCCCAGGCGCAGATGCTCGACAGCATGGATCTCGAGCGCGAGCGCGGCATCACGATCAAGGCCCAGTCGGTCCAGCTGCACTGGAAGGCCAACGACGGGCTGATCTACCAGTTCCACCTGATCGACACGCCCGGCCACGTCGACTTCCACTACGAGGTGTCGCGCTCGCTGGCCGCGTGCGAAGGCGCGCTGCTGGTCGTCGACGCCGCCCAGGGCGTCGAGGCCCAGACCCTGGCCAACGTCTACGTCGCGCTCGACAACCACCTCGAGATCGTCCCGGTGTTGAACAAGATCGACCTGCCGGTCGCGCGCCCGGACTTCGTCAAGCAGCAGATCGAGGACACGATCGGGCTCGACGCATCGAACGCGCTGCTGGTCTCGGCCAAGACCGGGCAGGGCGTGGACGAGATGCTCCAGGCCGTGGTCGAGCGCATCCCGCCGCCGGTCGCCGATCGCGAGGCGCCGCTGTCGGCGCTGATCTTCGACAGCTGGTACGACGCGTTCCGCGGCGTGGTCGTGCTGGTCCGCGTGATGACCGGCGTGCTCAAGAAGGGCCAGAAGCTCCGGTTCTGGGCCACCGATCAAGTCTACGAGTGCACGATGACCGCGGTGCGCCGGCCGTCGCCATTCGAGGTCGACGAGATCGCGGCCGGCCAGGTCGGCATCGTCGCCGCGTCGATCAAGGACATCGCCCACGCCCGGGTCGGCGACACCGTCACCGACGCCGATCGCCCGATCACCGAGCCGCTGCCGGGGTTCAAGTCGGTCAAGCCGATGGTGTTCGCCGGGCTGTTCCCGGTCGACGCCGCCGACTACCAGGACCTCAAGGACGCGCTCGGCAAGCTCGTGCTCAACGACGCGTCGGTGACCTACGAGCCCGAGACCTCGGCGGCGCTCGGCTTCGGGTTCCGCACCGGGTTCCTCGGCCTGCTCCACATGGAGATCATCCAGGAGCGGCTCGAGCGCGAGTTCAACCTCAACCTGATCACCACGGCGCCCAGCGTGCGCTACCGGATCTCGGTCCCCGGCCAGGGCTGGATCGAGGTCGACAACCCCGCCAAGGTCCCCGACCAGGGCAAGGTCGAGACCATCGAGGAGCCGATCATCACCGCCACGGTGCACCTGCCCCAGGAGTACGTCGGCCCGATCATGCAGCTGTGCCAGGAGCGCCGCGGTGTCCAGAAGGGCCTGCACTACGACTCCGGCGGCCGGGTCCGGGTGGTCTACGAGATGCCGCTGGCGGAGATCGTGTTCGGGTTCTACGATCGGCTCAAGACGATGTCGCGCGGCTACGCGTCCCTGGACTACGAGCCCGCCGGCTATCGCTCGGCCGACCTGATCCGGCTCGACGTGCTGATCAACGGTGAGCGGGTCGACGCGCTGTCGATCATCAGCCACCGCGACACCGCGTACCACCGCGGCGTCGAGCTGTGCAGCAAGATGAAGGACGTCGTGCCGCGCCAGATGTTCGACGTCGCGATCCAGGCCGCGATCGGCAGCCGGGTGATCGCCCGCACCACGGTCAAGGCGGTCCGCAAGGACGTCACCGCGAAGTGCTACGGTGGTGACATCACGCGCAAGAAGAAGCTGCTCGAGAAGCAGAAGGAAGGCAAGAAGCGTATGAAGTCGGTTGGCTCCGTCGAGCTCCCGCAGGAAGCCTTCTTGACCGTGCTGAAGGTCGATTGATGCGCGCCGCCAGCCTGGACAGCCGGGTCCGCCGGGAAGCCGAGCTGCTCGCGCGCGAGGCGCGGGCGGCGCTGACCTTCAAGCGCAACCTGCGCGGCAAGGCGAGCGAGCTCGAGGCCGCGGTCAAGGATGTCGATGCCGCGATCGCGGCCAAGGACTACCAGCGGCTGCGCCACGGCCTGCCGGCGCTCGACGCGCTGGTCGACGAGGTGATCAAGCGCCCCGACAAGTCGACGACCCGCGACTACATCGAGTCGATCGTCGCGGCGATCCTGATCGCGCTCGCGCTCCGCGCCGTCGTGCTCGAAGCGTTCAAGATCCCGTCGAGCTCGATGTACCCGACGCTCGAGATCAACGACCACATCTTCGTCAACAAGTTCATCTACGGCCTGCGCATCCCGTTCACGACCACCAAGCTGTTCGAGTGGCGCAAGCCCGAGCGCGGCGAGGTCATCGTGTTCATCCAGCCGTGCGAGCCGGATCGCGACTACATCAAGCGCGTGGTCGCCACCGAGGGCCAGTCGGTCGAGGTCCGGTGCAACGTGGTCTACGTCGACGGCAAGCCCGTCGAGCACCAGCTGGTCCAGGGCGAGGGCTGCACCTACAACGACCAGGACGAGGCCTCGCTGCGCTGGTCGGTCCGCGAGTGCAGCGAGTACACCGAGCGCGTCGACGGCCACGTGTACCACACCTATCACGACCCGGGCCGGCCGCTGCGCGACGAGCGGCTCGCGCGCGAGGGCTCGCAGCTCGCCGACCCCCGCGACTTCCCGCTGCTCGACGGAACGCGCACGCCGCTGACCTGCCCGCTGCAGGCCAACGGTGAGCCGGTCGGCACCCACAACCAGAAGCCGGGCAAGATCGTCGTGACCCGGCAGAACGCCGGCCCGTGCGAGCCGCAGCTGCACTACGTCGTGCCCGAGGGCCACGTGTTCGTGATGGGCGACAACCGCGCCAACTCGAACGACTCGCGCTACTGGGGCCCGGTGCCGATCGCCAACATCAAGGGCAAGGCGCTGTTCATCTGGCTGTCGTACAGCGAGTGGAAGTGGAAGTTCTGGAAGAGCCTCCGGTTCGACCGGATCGGGAACTTCGTCCAGTAGCCGCGCCCGTCGCCGGCGGACCGCTGTCGGCGGACCGCCACTACTTCTTCTTCGGCGGCACGGCGAGCTGGCGGAACACGGTCTTCATCGCGTCGTCGACCGCGATCTCGGCGGCCTGATCCCAGGTGTACTCGCGATCGCGGTCGCGCAGCTTCATGCCGACCTCCTGCTTGATCGTCGCCTTGCCGTCGCCGGTGAACCCCATGGTCCGGCCCGGGATGGTCTCGCCGAGCATGTGGATCCCGATCCGGATCACCAGGCGCTGCGAGCTCGGCTTGTCGTCGAGCGGCTCGAGCTCCTCCGACGCCTCGGTGATCTCGACGGTCACCAGGTATGCGCCGGCGATCGCCTTCTGGGTCAGGTAGCGGCGATAGCCATCGGCGTTGGACCTGGGATCGGGCGCGCCGTCGAGCCGGGCGATCAGCTGCGGGTGGCTGCCGAACAGCTTCTTGACCTGGGCCTCGACCCGCGGGGTCGCCGCCCTGGCCACGTCGGCCTTGACCTCGGACTTCGCGGTGACCGCCGTGAGCTCGAAGTGATACCTCTTCGTCGCCTTGGCGGGTGCGGCGTCGGCCGCGGCGCAGGCGAGCGCGACGGCGGCGAGCGCGAGACCTGGGTAGCTCATCGAACGCATGCGGCTCGGCATCTGGGCCCTCCTCGGGCAGGCATCGTGGCAGGTATCCGGGCGGGTTTTCCTGTGAGACGGCCACATGCTAGCGTCCATTCATGGTGCGACCGCGCTGGCACGACGCGCTGCTGGTGTCTGCCATCGTCGGGCTGTTATGCATCGGTATCTGGTCACTCTGGTGGGACGATGTGCGGTCGGCCTTGCACCTCGGGCCGGGGTCCGACGAGGTGGCGGCGCCGATCGCGCGGGGCCAGACATAGCGGTCCGCCAACTTGACTGTGGTTACCGCGGCTTAGTACCGTTCCGCAGGGGCGCCTTACCAGGAGGCCTCAGGAGCCAATGTTCACCATACACATCCAGGAAAAAGGCGGCGAGCAGCGCCGCATGGTGTTCAACAAGCCCGAGGTCACCATCGGTCGCGTGCAGGGCAATGACATCGTCCTGCCCAAGGGCAACGTGTCCAAGCGCCACGCGCGGATCGTGCTCAAGGACGGCAAGTTCATCATCGTCGACCTGAAGAGCACCAACGGGACCTACGTCAACGGCCGCAAGATCACCAGTCCGCTGGTGGTCAAGGATTCGGACAAGATCTACATCGGCGACTTCATCGTCGGCGTCGACGAGGCCGCGTCGGCCGATCCGGATAACGCGTCCGAGCCGAGCACGGCGCCGCCGCCGGGCTCCGGCGCGAATCCAGACGTCCGCCCGCCGCGGCCGACCGAGGCCCAGCCGATGCCGCCGTCGTCGCTGCCGATGACCGCGAGCGCCGACGAGCGCGCGGCCGCACCGCCGCCGTCGCCCGCGGTCCGCACCGCGCCGCCGCGTCCGGCGCCCGGTCCGGCGCGCGATGCGCCACCGCCGCCGCCGCGCGATGCGCCGGTGCCGCGCGAGATGCCGCGCGACATCCCGCCGATCGCCGCGCCGCCGGGCGAGCCGCGGCCGCGTCCGCCGATCGGCCGTCCGGGCGGCACGATGCCGCCGCCGATCATCTCGCCGATCCCGCCGATCGCGCCGCCGGGTGGGCCGGCGATGGCCGATGGCCCCATGCCGCCGCCGGGCGGCCCGATGGGCAGTCCGGGCGGCCCGATGGGTGGCCCGGGAGCCTCGATGGGTAGCCCGATGGGCGGGGCGATGGGAGCCTCGATGGGCAGCCCGATGGGCGGGTCGATGGGCGGCCCGATGGCAAGCCCGATGATGGCGCCGCCGTCGGCGCCGATGCCGCGCGGCGACTTCGCGGCCCCGCCGGGCGCGGCGATGCCGGGCCCGACGCCGCTCGCCCCGCCGGCGCGCGACGTCAACGGCCCGAGCGCGATGTCGGCGGGTCCGGCGATGGCGGCCGGCTCGCCGGCGCAGGTCGTGGCGATGCCGACCGACAAGGCCAAGCGTGCGCTGGTCGGCGCCGGCGCCCGGCGCGTGATCGGCCGCTCGGTGTCGCTGCCGAGCCGGCGCGGCGTGCACCTCGAGCCGCTCGACCCCAAGGTCGTCAAGATGCTCGACCTGCAGTCGAACATCCTCGAGCGGCTGCGCGCCAAGCTCGATCTCGACAAGATCCCGATCGACCGGCTGCACGAGGAGGACCTGTGGCAGCGCGCCGAGCGCGCCACGATCGATCTGGTCGAGACGCTCGAGACCAGCGGCGAGCTGCCCAAGTACATCGACCAGGACACGCTGATCAAGGAGGCGCTCAACGAGGCGCTCGCGCTCGGGCCGCTCGAGGACCTGCTCGCCGACGACCAGATCGACGAGATCATCATCGATCGCCGCGACCGCGTGGTCGTCGGCAAGGCCGGCGTGCTGCGCGGCTCGGGCAAGGCGTTCTCGTCCGACGACGTGTTCGAGAAGGTCGTGCGGCGGCTGGTCGCCGAGGCCGGGGCGACGATCGACGAGACGCGCCCGCTGGTCGATCTGCGGATGCGCGACGGCACCCGGCTGACCGCCGCGGTGGCGCCGGTCGCAGCGCGCGGCGCCTGCCTGGTGCTCAAGAAGGCCGCATCGCAGATGCCGCAGCTCGCGGATCTCGTCAGCCAGAACGCGCTGTCGCCGGGCATGGCCGACTTCCTCGGGACCTGCGTCACCGCGCGCCGCAACATCCTGGTGTGCGGTGCCGCGGGCTCGGGCAAGACCACGATCGCCGGGGCCCTGGCCGCCGCGACGCCGCTCGGCGAGCGCGTCGTGTCGATCGAGGAGGTCGCCGAGCTGGCGATCAAGCGCGACGAGTGGATCCCGCTCGAGACCCGCGCCGGCACGGCGCGCAATGCGGCGATCGATCTCGGCCAGCTGCTCGAGATCGCGCTCCGGCTGGCGCCCGACCGGCTGATCGTCGGCGAGGTCCGTGGCAACGAGGCGCTGCCGCTGGTCCAGGCGCTGTGCGCGTCGATCGACGGCGCGGTGGTGGCGATGACCGGCGAGGGTGCCACCGCGGCGCTCGGCCGGCTGGCGATGCTGGCGCGGCTGACCGCCCCGGGCGGCGACGGGGCGATCCGCGAGCTGATCGCCCAGGCGTTCGAGATCGTGATCCACGTGGCGCGGTGGTCCGACGGGACGATCCGCGTGCTGTCGATCGAGGAGGTCGTCGGTTGCACCGACGCCACGTTCGATACCCACGTGCTGTTCCAGTTCCGGGACGGCGCGTTCGCGGCGACCGGCACCGTGCCGCGGTTCTACGCTGAGCTCGAGGCGCGCGGCATCCCGGCCGACCAGGCCGTGTTCCGCTAACCGCGGCGCCCACGGCCCCGCGCCCCGCGCAGCGATCGGGAGAGCGCGGACACGCGCGCTGGCGACGCGGGTCTGTGCCCCTCGCTCGTCTGTCGACGGCCGTATTGCGACCCACGCTCGGTGCCATCCCCGCGATCGGCCGGCGCACGACCACCCGGCCTGGGAATCTATCTCGCTACGGGACACAGCCCGCGTCGCTGCGCTGCGCGTTGCCCTCGATGCTGCCCGTCAGTTTTCGGCGGCGTCGACCTTGCCGGCGAGCTCGAGGACCTCGAGGTCGCGGGGCCAGACCGCGCGGAGCAGGGCGAGCAGGCCGCGGGCCGAGGTCAGATCGCCGGCGGCGAGGGACTCGCGGGCGCCTTCGAGCTGGGCCGTGCGGAGATCGGGGGAGAGCTCGGCGGCGCGGCGGGCGGCGGCGGCGCGGGTTGGCTCGTCGCCGGCAAGGCTGGCGAGGCGGGCGAGCTGGGCGTGGAAGTAGCCGGCCTGGGGGTGGTTGGCGGCCGCCTCGGCGGCGGCGCGGGCCTCGTCGAGGGCGCCGGGCAGCTCGCCGAGGCGCTCGGAGATCTTGGCGAGATCGAGCCACGCCCAGGAAAAGCCGGGCTCGGCGGCGACGACGTCCTCGAGCTCGGCGCGGGCGTCGGGGACGCGGTCCTGCGATAGCAGGGCGTGGGCGAGCCGCCAGCGCGGGCCGGGGGCGCCGGGATCGCGCTTGAGCATCGCGCGGAGCTGGCGCTCGCCGACCGCCGGCTCGAGCTCGCCCTCGGCGTCGAACACACCGTCGGCGAACTCGCCGTCGGCGTCGTAGAGCAGGGCGAGGGCGTCGACGATACCGGCGAGCCAGCGGTCGAGGCCGGTGCCCTCGCAGACCAGGTCGTCGAGCGAGTCGTCGGTGCGCCAGACCCGGCCGCGCGCGTCGAGCAGCAGGTCCTCGCCCTCGAGCTCGCCGAAGCTCCAGTGGGCGTCGCGCCGCTCGACCTCGGCCGAGGGCCGGAGCTCGACGGTGTCGAGGTAGAGCCGCGCGCCGTCGCA
>DASWRS010000236.1:0-14953 GCA_036403075.1 Kofleriaceae bacterium | reverse complement strand
GGCATGAGCTGGCAGACCTCGCCGGCCGCGACCGAGATCGAGGAGGTGGTGATGGACTGGCTGCGCCAGATGGTCGGGCTGTCCGCGGCCTGGACCGGCGTCATCCACGACACCGCGAGCACCGCGACCCTGAGCGCGCTGATCTGCGCGCGCGAGAAGCGGTCGGGCTTCGCGCCCACCGGGCTGCAGCGCGCCGGCGGTGCGATGACGGTGTACACGTCGAGCGAGGCCCACAGCTCGGTCGAGAAGGCGGTGCGGCTCGCGGGGCTGGGCAAGGCCCACCTGCGGCTGATCCCGACCGACGCGGCGCGCGCGATGCGGGTCGACGCGCTCGCCGAGGCGATCGAGCGCGACCTGGCCGCGGGGCTCGTGCCGTGCGCGGTGGTCGCGACCGCGGGGACCACCAACACCACGGCGTTCGATCCGATCGATGCGATCGCCGAGGTCGCCGCGCGCCACGCGCTGTGGCTCCACGTCGATGCCGCGATGGCCGGGACGGCGATGGTCGTGCCGGAGTGCCGGCCGCTGTGGCAGGGGATCGAGCGCGCCGATTCGCTGGTGTTCAACCCGCACAAGTGGATGGGCGTCGGGTTCGATCTCAGCGCGTACTACTGCCGCGACCCGCAGCACCTGATCCGCGTGATGGGCACCAACCCGGCGGTGCTGCGCACCCAGCAGGACGGCGAGGTCTCGAACTTCCGCGACTGGCACATCCAGCTCGGCCGGCGGTTCCGCGCGCTCAAGCTGTGGTTCTACCTGATGGACGAGGGCGTCGAGGGCATCCGCGCCCGGCTGCGCCGCGATCTCGACAACGCGCAGTGGCTCGCCCGGCAGGTCGAGGCACAGCCGGACTGGCAGGTCGTCGCGCCGGTCGCGCTCCAGACCGTCTGCGTGCGCCACGCGCCGCCCGGCGTCGCCGAGCCGGAGCTGTCGGCCCGCAACGTCGCGATCGCCCGCCGGATCAACGACAGCGGCCGCGCCTACCTCACGCCGAGCGTGCTCGACGGTGCGCAGATGCTGCGGGTCTCGATCGGCGCCGAGCGCACCGAGCGCGCGCACGTCGCCGCGCTGTGGGCGGCGCTGCAAGAGGCGGCCGCGGCGGTGTGAGCGGGCGCTAATCGAACAGGTCGGCCTGGGCCGGCGGGCGGCGGCGGCGGGTCTGCGACCGGAGCCACGCCTTGAGTCGGGTCACGTCCTCGAAGCTCTCGAGCTGGCGGCGCAGCGTGGCGTGCTCGCGCCGCATGTCCTCGGCATCGTCGTGGATCCGCCCGAGCATCTCGGCCGGCGTGATCGGTGCCGGAGGTGCCAGGTCGAGCTCGAGCCGCCACGGCATCTCGAGCTCGTCGAGCTCGACATCGAGCTGCTTGACCTGCTGATCGAGGATCGCGTTGTAGTGCCGCAGCCGGTCCTCGGCGACCCCGCTCGCGTGGTCCGGATCGATCTGCTCGAGCTCGAGCTGCAGCTCGAGCAAGCGCAGCAGGTCCTTGGCCTCGTAGGCGACGTTGACCTGCTGCATCAGCTCGGTCTTGCGGATGCGCTCGGTGGGATCCTGCTCGAGATCCGGATGCAGCGCGACCGCGAGCTTGCGAAACACATCCTGCAGGACCTTGCCGATCCGGGTCTGCTCGGCCTCGCGCTCGGCCTCGCGTTCGACCTGCCTGGCCGACTTCTTGCGCCCGGATCGCCGGCCGGTCCCCTGCGCTTGCTCTCGCGCTTGCTCTCGCTCCTGCTCGTCCTGCTCGAGCGCATTCAGCTGCGCCTCGGTGAAGGCCTGGAGCTTCTCGGTCGAGCTGACGTCGGCGTCGCCGAAGTCGATGCCGAACATCTCCTCCATCATCGATCGCATCACCCGGGCGTTCACGGCGTCCCCGAACGCCGCCTCGGCGTCGAAGTCGCTGCGGCTGTGCCGGTTGTAGATCGGCTTCAGGTCCTCGAAGCCGGGCTCGGCGAGCAGGTCGCCGGCGACCTGGCAGATGAAGGCGCGGAGCCGCTCGCGCTCGGCCCGGGTGAAGCTCGGGTGCGCATGGACGCGATCGCACAGCAGCACCAGGTCGTGGTTGGTTCGCCGGTAGGCGTTGAGGGCGGCGTGGTACTCGGCGAGCTCGCGCTGGATCGCCGGCTGCGTGTCGTACCAGGCGCGCAGCCGCCGCTTGCGCTGATCGACCTGCTTGACCAGCCGGGCGAAGCGCTGCTGGACCTTGTTGCCGGCGCGCGCGCGGTGCCCCACGAGCCGCTGGATGCCGCTGCTCGACGCGTTGGCGTTGGCGGCGGTGCCGCCGCCCGGGCTGGCGTTCCGCGCACGGTGGCTCGGGGGGCTGCGATCCGCGCCCTGACTTCGAGGTTTCACGGGCCGGAGCTTGCCACACCACGCTGACACGAGCCGCTGCCGAGGCGCCGCTCGAGGCCGGCTGCGTGGAACGCTGACCCGCGGCGCTCCCCGGCTGCGGCATGCGAGTTATGCTCCCGCCGTGCCGGCCGCATCCGCCGTATCCGCCGTTTCGATCGACGAGCTGCTCGCCCAGGACGCCGGCTCGATCCCCGCGTTGATCCAGCTCCACGCCCGCGAGCGGCCGTCGCATCCGGCGGTGATCGCCGGCGACGACCGGCTCGACTACGCCGGCCTCGATGCGATGCTCGATCGGGTGGCGGCGGCGCTGGCGCGCGACGGCGTCGGCCCCGGCGGCACCGTCGCGATCGTGGCGTACGCGTCGATCCCGTACGTCGCCGCGTACCTGGGCGCGGTGCGGGCCGGCGCATCGGTCGCGCCGCTCCAGCCGAGCCTGGCGGCCGACAGCCTGGCGGCGATGATCGACGACGCCGGCGCCAGTCACGTGTTCCTCGACGAGCCGGCGGCGCGCACGCTCGCCGCTGCGACCCGGCCGATCACTGCGACCCGGGTGATGCTCGACGGTTCCGGCGCGGGCCGGCCGTTCGCGGACTGGCTCGCGCCGGTGGGCGCCGCGCCGCCCGCGGTCGCGATCGATCCCGACGCGCCGTTCAACCTGATCTACTCGTCGGGCACGACCGGGACGCCGAAGGGGATCGTGCAGTCGCACCGGATGCGCTGGGCGCACGTCCGCCGCGGCGGCCTGTTCGGCTACGGCCCGGACGCGATCGCGCTGGTCTCGACGCCGCTGTACTCCAACACCACGCTGGTCAGCCTGCTGCCGACCTTGGCGCTCGGCGGCGCCGCGGTGCTGATGCCGCGGTTCGACGCGGGCGAGTTCCTGCGGCTCGCCGAGCGCCACCGCGTCACGCACGCGATGCTGGTGCCGGTCCAGTACGAGCGGATCCTGCGCCACGACGGCTTCGATCGCGCCGACCTGTCGAGCTTCCGGATCAAGTTCTCGACCAGCGCGCCGTTCTCGGCCGCGCTCAAGGCCGAGGTGCTGCGGCGCTGGCCGGGCGGCCTGGTCGAGTTCTTCGGCATGACGGAGGGCGGCGGCACCTGCATCCTGGTCGCGCACGAGTTTCCCGACAAGCTGCACACCGTCGGCCGGCCGGCCGAGGGCCACGACATCCGCGTGATCGACGACACGGGCCGCGAGCTCGGGCCCGGTGAGGTCGGTGAGATCGTCGGGCACTCGCCGGCGGCGATGATGACCGGCTATCACCGGCGGCCCGCCGACAGCGCGGCGATCGAGTGGCGCGACGCGACCGGCAAGCGGTTCATCCGCACCGGCGACCTCGGCCGCCACGACGCCGACGGCTTCTTCACCATCGTGGGCCGCAAGAAGGACGTCATCATCTCGGGCGGCTTCAACATCTACCCGGTCGACCTCGAGGCGGCGCTGGCGGCGCACCCGGCCGTGGCCGAGTCCGCGGTGGTCGGCGTGCCGTCGGAGCGCTGGGGCGAGACCCCGGTCGCGTTCGTCGTGCTCGCGCCGGGCCACACCGCCGGCGGCGACGACCTGCGCACGTTCGCCAACGCGCGGCTCGGTGCGACCCAGCGCATCGCCGACGTCGCGATCGTGCCGGCGCTGCCGCGCAGCCCGATCGGCAAGGTGCTCAAGCGCGAGCTGCGCGACGCCTACGCCGGTCCGGCGCGCGGCTGACGCGGCTACGCCCCGGTCGGACAGCCGCGCGGATCCCGGCAGCTGTCGGGCGCGTCCACGGCCATGCTACCGGGGCGTCGGCGCGGCGTCGCCAGCCTGTGACGTGCCCGTGGTGTGGTCGCCCCGTGCCGCTTCCCCCGCAGCTCCGCGATCACCTGCGCGGCCCGGCGTCGCTCCTGGCGCTGTCGGCCGCGTACGTTGCGGGGCGCTCCGCGGACGCGCCCGGCGTGGCGGAGCGGGGGCTTCGCAAGCTCGGCGCCAGCCTCGAGCGCGCCGCGGTCGGAGCGGCCGCTGCCTTCCAGATCGGCCGTCAGGTCCGCAAGGCTCCCGTGCTGCGATCGCGGCCCGGGCTGCTCGCCCGCCCCGAGGAGCTGGTGCCGGTGTGCACGTTGATCTCGGACACGCACGTGGGCGCGCCCGGCCACACGCCGTGCGAGCTGGAGGCCGATCCGGGACAGTGGCCGTGGCAGGAGCGGCCCACGGCCGAAGCCGTCGCGGCGGGCCTGGGTCGCGTGCTCGAGCACGTCGGGCAGCACGGGCCGCACACCGTGATCTGGTGCGGCGACGAGGTCGACACCGGCGATCCGGCCGAGTGGCGGCAATGGCGGCAGGTCGTCGACGGCGTGCCGCGGCTGATGCACCGCCTCGTACCCGGCAATCACGATATCTGCTTCAATCGCCCGTTCGACGCCGACTACACCCTGGCGCGCCGGGCCGCGCGCGAGAATGCCTATCAGGCCCACGCCGGCCGGCTCGCCGACTTCCCGGTGGTCGATACGCTGATCACCGGCGCCGGCCCGGTGACCCTGGTGCTGCTCGACTCGTGCCGCCACCGCTCGACCCACATCCTGTCCAACGCAGTGGGCAAGTTCGGCGACGATCAGCTCACCGAGCTCGGCAACATCCTCGACGCGGTCTCCGGCCCGGTGCTCTGCATCTCGCACCACCACGTGTGGCGCGACGCCCGGTTCCTCCAGCCCGATGCCTGGTACAACACCGTCGTCGACGCCGACCGCCTCGCCGCGATCCTCGGCGACTATCGCCGCCGCGCCGCGGGCAACCACGTGCTGGTCTGCCACGGCCATCGCCACGCGCTGACCGCCGGCGTGATCGGCGAGCTCGACGCCGAGATCGCGATCGTCGGGCTACCGTCGACCACGCTGGGCGACAAGTCGCTCACCGGCAAGCTCGACGGCGTGCTGCGCTACGCGGTGGCCGGCCTTCGCCGCGACGGCAGCTGGGCCGTTGCCCTGCGCCCGGTCGGCGAGCTGATGCAGGCCGGTGAGCCGTCGCGCGCGCGCCCGGCGCTGCCGCCCAGCGCGGCGCTGCGCGCCCTCGCGGTGATCGACGACGTCCCCGGCGGCCGCCTGGTGCCGTGACGGCCGGAACGGCCCCGCGAACTAGCTCTCGCCGGGTGCTACAAGCTCGAATTGCCGACCCGGCGTACCTTCATGGTGTCCTCCACAGCAGGAGTCCAATGACACCGGCCGCGATGATCACGAGCGGCTCGGGGACCTTCTTCAGCTTGAGCAACACGAGCAGCGTCGCCAGCGCGATCGCGATGGTCGGGATGTCGATGATCGCGCGCCGGCCGAGAACGATCGCAGCCCCGCCGATGGCGCCTGCCGCTGCGGCTGACACGCCATCGACGAATGCCTTGATCGACGGGTTATTGGCCACGCGGCTGAAGTACGGCGCGGGAATGACGACGAAGAGGTAGCAGGGCAGGAACACCCCGAGCGACGCGGCCGAGGCGCCTCCGAACCCGGCGACGAGGAAGCCGATGAACGCCACGGTGATCACGACCGGGCCCGGCGTGATCATCGCAACGGCGACCGCATCGAGGAACTGGCGCTCGGTCAGCCAGCCATAGTGCTCGACCACGCCGCCGTGCAGGAACGGCACGATCGCCAGGCCGCTGCCGAACACGAACGCGCCTGCCTCGGCGAAGTAGATCCCGAGCTTCCACAAGGTTGCGCCCGTTGCCGGCCCGTGCAGCCCGGTCACCCACCAGCCCCACGGCGCCAGCGAGCCTACGTGCGTCGCGAGCCGAGGACGAATGCGGACCAGGTAAACGAGCGCACCGCTGGCAACGAACACCCACACGAGCTCCGACTCGGTCACGGCGGTGACGGTCCCGTTGATCACGAAGACCGCCCACAGCAGGCGATCCTTTGCGAGCGTCAGCTTCGTCAGCTTCTGCACGCTCCGCACGATGATCGCGATCACGGCAGCGCCCACCCCGTAGAACAAGCCCTGCATCCATGGCAGGCCGCCGAGCTCGACATATGCGAACGCGATGCCGAGCACCATCACGAACGACGGCAGGATGAATGCGAGGGCGACGAGCGTCGCGCCGAGCAAGCGTGCGCGCACCCAGCCGAGGTAGATCGCGAGCTGCGCGGCCAGCGGACCCGGTGCGAGCTGGGCGAGCGCGAGCCCGCGTACGTAGTCCTCCTTGCTGATCCACCTGCGTCGCTCCACGAGGTCGCGCTGCATGTAACCGGCGAGCGCGATCGGCCCACCGAACCCGAGTGTCCCGAGCCGGAGGAAGTATCCGACGAGCTGACGCAGCTTGACCGGCTGGAGCGCGGTTTCGCTCATGAAACATCTATAACACAAGGTTACCGATGTTCCGAGCAGATCGAGGCTAAGATGGTGCTTCCAGAACACCCTCGACGCCGGCACCGACCGGTCGGCGTCGGACTCTGGTTCAAGGCCGACTCTCAGGTGCTGTTCGACGAGCTCCGCGTCGAACGGCCATGACGAGCGGCTGACCTCGCTGCGTTCGCTCTGGGAGGCTTGCGGCGGGTGCGCAGCGAGAAATGCGAGTACAGGCCGTCGAGCATCGGCCCTGCCGCGGCGATGCGCTGCTCGTCGTCGCGCGCGACGGTGCAGATCCCATCGATCGCGCTGCGCACGCCGGCGGTCTCTTCTCGGCCGAACTTGTCATCTCGCAGATCGAGATCGTGGATGATCTCGCCGAGCGCGACGAGGGCCGGCTCGCGGAGATCCATGCGCTCGACCAGCACCTCGAACGTGCAGCGGTCGCCGACGTGCGTGAACTCGGCCTCGAACATGTCGAAGCGCAGCTCGCCAGCGTTCGGCGCGTATCCCTTGGCCGGGACGAACTTGAACCGCGCCTCGGGATCGATGAAGCGGCGGATCAACCACGCGCTCGCGATCCGGTCGACATGTACGCCGGTACGCGTCACCCAGGTAGCACCGCGCGGCCTGGGCAGCACCCCGAGCGGCTCGCTGGTCTTGGCCCCATCGCGCGGTAACGCGCGCGCGACCTCGGCGAGCAGTCCTTCCACGGCTTCGCGGCCGGAGACGTTGAGGAAGTCGATCGCGGTGATCTCACCGAGCCGGTGCACGAGCTTGGCGTGCTGCTCCGTGATGTCGGCGAGGCGCTCGGACGGGAGCCGCTTCGCGCCGAGCTTCTTGACGAGCTGCTTCGCCGCATCGGCGACCTCGGTGTAGTCTGCGTTCCGTGCATCGATGAAGCGCCGCTCGATGTCATCGTCGGTCGACTCGTCGAGGAACCTGCCCTCGCAGATCGACGCCTGCCCGCCGAGCTCGCGCAGCTCACGGCTCACCCACTCGAACAC
Organism: Kofleriaceae bacterium; assembly: GCA_036403075.1. GTDB lineage: Bacteria > Myxococcota_A > Polyangia > Haliangiales > Haliangiaceae > JABFXX01. The sequence goes on along the minus strand of DASWRS010000236.1, from coordinate 7,287 downwards.
CTCGACGCACTCCTCCTGGTTGGGCAGCGCGTAGACGGAGCCGCGCAGCCCGATCGCGCCGATCGCCTGGAGCCGGCGCCAGATCTTGACCCGCACCGACGCCGGCTTGGCCGGGATCGTCGGCATGAACAGGACCCACCGCGCCCCGTGGGCCGGCGTGTGCCCGTTCGTCATCCGCTTCCTGGGCGCCATCGCCTCATCATACGCATTCCTCGGGGGGCTTGATGCCACGAAACGCGCGCCACAGCAGGATGTCGTAGGCGATCTTCATGGCGGCGCCGATCACGAGGGGTAGAAACATCGTATCGCCGGTCATGAGCAGCCCGGCAAATCCCGGTGCGACCGCCCACGCGGCCAGGCGAACCAGCATCGTGATCCCCGAGACCACCGTACGCTCGCCAGGCTCGACGACCGCGAGCACATAGGACTGGCGGGTCGGTACATCCATCTCGACGAGCCCTTCGCGCAGCAGGAACAGCACGGCGGCCACGGAAAAGCTCGGCGCGAATGCCACCGTCACGAGCAAGAGGCTCGACGGGATATGGGTGAACACCATCGTGTTCACGAGCCCGATCCGCCGAGCGAGCCACGCGGCCCCCAGGTGCGACACGGCGTTCAGGAGTCGCGCGCCGAAGAACAGCGAAGCGACCACGGCCTCGGACGCGCCGAATCGCTCGAAGAAGAAGAACGCCAGCATCGCGGTGGTCAGGAACCCGCCGGCGAGACTGTCGATCGCGAACAGCGACGAGATCCGCACGACGATCGCGCGGCTGCGTGGTGTCAGCGTCGGCCGGGAGGGGACGTCGAGATCGAGTGCGCGCCCGATCCGGCTGTAGATCGCGATCGCAACGACGCCGCATGCTCCACACGCCAGCAGCGTCACTCGATGCGGCTCGACACCGGCAAGCGACGTCGTGCGGGCAAGCAAGGCCGGGGCGCCCGCAGCGAGCGCACCGAGCGCGTGACCGAGGTCGAGGACCATCGTGTAGCGCGCGATGATCTGCGTCCGTTCGCTCGCCGGCGCGAGCCCCGGCAGTGCCGCCTGCTCGAGGATCAGCGCGGCGCCGCGATCCTTGCCCATGCCGTTCACCATGCCGACGAACGCCGCCACCGTGAGCGCGAACGGCGAGCTCGCGAGCGCGAAGCCCACGGTGCCGACAACGCCGACAGCGCTCGTGATGAAGAGGAAGCGCCGCCGCCCGACCCGATCCGCCATCAGGGTCGCGAGGATCGCGACAAGCGCGCCGCCGGCGAGACCGGCCGAGACCACGAGCCCGAGCTCTGCGCCACGTGCATCGAGCCTGCCGAGAAATCCGCCGAGCGTCACTCCCGCGGTGCTCGTGGCCATCGCCCGCACGAACCCCGAAACATAGAGCCAGCGTCGAGCGCGGCGCATGTCCATGAAATGGTCATAGCACGCCGTTACGGACGTTCGATCATGGTAGGTTCGGCGCATGAATCGACGCCAAGCCATCGGATCGATCGCCGGCGCGGTCGCGGCAGCCGCGACGCGCATCTCGCGTCGTCGGTGATCACCGCGCCGGCGCTTCGAGATCTCGTCAGTCTCTCCTCGTGTGAAGCGCGTCAGTGGGTCGCCGGGTATGGGTCGGTGACGACGAGCAACGAGCCGTGTTTCGGATCGCAGACGTACGCGTGTCCGATGTCGTCGACGGCAACGCAGTGCGAGTCGGCGGCCACGCCGACGCTGCCGAGCACGTCGAGCTTGCCGCCCGCGCCGACACCGAGAATGGTCAGCGTCGCGCTGTCGCCGCCGGGGACGTAGAGGTGGGCGAGGCCGGGGTTATACGCGATGATGTCGACGCCTTTGCCGGTGCCGGCGCTACCAAGTTGCTTGCCGTCGTGCACGACATCGAGCACCGTCGCCTTGCCCTCGTCGCATCCGATGAACAACAGCCCACGTTTCTCGTCGAGCGCGATGCCGCGCGACGAGCTGCACCCGTTCTTCCATCGCGCGACCTCCTTGTGCTTCGCGGTATCGATCGCCACGCTCGCGTCGTTCCAGGTGTGCGTGTAGGCGCGGCCTCGGGCCGCATCGATCACGAGCGACTCGGGGCCGCCCGGCACATCGATCACGCCCTTGCGCACGAGCTTGCCGCCATCGAGCGTGAAGAACTCGATCTGCTTCTTGCCGGGCTCGGTGACCCAGACCTCGCGGGCCGGTTCGACCCAGCGGACGTAGTCCGGTCCGCCGGCGAGCTTCACGGTGCCCACGATCTTCGATGACTTCGGATCGACGATGTTGACCTCGCTCCGGCCGCGATCGGACGCGAAGATGTAACCGCCGCCCGCATCCGCAGATGTCGTGCCTTCACCATGGCCGCCGGCAAACTTGTCGGTCTCCGTGGAGAAGCCACCGATCGAGTCGACCTTCTGCGTCTTCGGATCGATCAGGTCGAGCTTGCCGGTGCGACCCGCCGGTGCCAGGACACGATGCAGTGCCGGCGAGTACATCAGGTCATCGAAGCCGATGCCGCCATCGCCGCCCGGCAAGGCGAGCTTCGTCGGTGGGGCGATGTCGGGCTTCGCCGTCGCGGTGGTGCCGACAAGCAGTACGAGCAGAACCAGAGGGTGAGTGCGCATGATATTCCTCATCGAGTGACGTCGCCACATGCAGCTTTCTACCATCGCGGCCATCCGCCCGGTCATGGCGCATCGCGGGGTGAGCGCGTGATCTGTTCGACCATCGCCTCGACGTGGGCGCGGATGCGGTCTCTGGCGCCGGCATAGTCGTCCCCGGTCGCCGGCACGTCATCCCAGCAGGCATCCATGCCTCGCAGCGCCTTCATCGCCGGTTGCTCGCAATCGAACGCGATCACGCGAGCGGAGTCGCGAACCTCCGATGCCGTGAGCGGGCGCGGGGCTCCCGGGACGGGCGGCAAGCCGTCTGCTTTCAGTCCCTTGACCGCGGATACCGACAGCTCCGCTTGCGGGTCCGCACCCCGCGCGATCGAACGGATGGCGAGGCCACGATCGGCGGCCAGCTTGTTGAAGTACTGAGACGCGACGACGCTCTTGGCGGCGCCGTGCTCGCAGACAAACACGACCACGGCCCCGGCGGGAGGCGGCGACGATCGCGCACTGCACGCAAGCAGTGCCAGGCCGAAGACGAACAGCTTCATGGCGGGCTCCTTTGCGGCATCGTACCATGGTGAAATGCTCATAGCTCCGTGTTATAAACGTTTCATGATCGATCGGCAGCCCAGGTGCCTCGCCCGCCGTCCTTCTGCGCTCGCGCGAGCCGCGATCGTGCCGATGCCCAGCGTTCCGAGGAGGTCCGAATGAGCTACCGCGTCGCTCCGCTGCCTTGTCGCCCCTGGACCTTGAACGGAATCTCACCGCGGCTGATCGAGAGCCATTACGAGCACAACTACGGCGCGGCGCTCAACCGCCTCAACAGCGTCACCGACGAACTGCGGCTGCTCGATCCCAGGACGACTCCGGCCCCGGTGATCAGCCGTCTCAAGCAGGAACAGACGGGCCTGCTCAATTCCACCCTCCTCCACGAGCTGTACTTCGCCAGCCTTGGCGGCGACGGTCGGACCCTACCCGCGGCAATCGCTGCGGCAATCGCTCGTGACTTCGGCTCCATCGACCGCTGGAGGGAAGAGTTCCTTGCACTCGCCGAGGCGCTGGGCGGGGATGCCGGCTGGATCGTGCTCATCTACGTACCGCGTGACGGTTGCCTGATGAACTCGAGCGCCGCCGATCACACGCAGAGCATCGCCGGCGGCATTCCGATCCTCGCTCTCGACATGTACGAGCACGCCTATCACCTGGAGTACGGGGCGAACCCGACGGCCTACATCGCCGCCTTCATGCGCAACATCGACTGGACAGCGGTCGAGGCTCGCTTCCAGGACGCGGCCCGGATCGCACCACCACGGCCGCTCCAGCAACCGGAGTTCGGGGACCTGCCCTCGATTGCGCCCGAGGACGTGCAGGCCATGCTGAAGTCCGGACAGAAGCTGCAGCTCATCGACACGCGCCCGCGCCACTACACCACGCGCGCGCAAGACATGGTCGCCAGCGCGGTCTGGCGCGATCCGGAACGTGTCGAGGACTGGATCGGCACGTTGTCGAAGGACGAGCCCGTCGTGACGTTCTGCGTCTACGGCTTCCATATCGGGTGTCAGACGGCGGCCACCTTGCGCAAGGCCGGATTCGATGCCCGCTACATGGCGGGCGGGCACTATGCCTGGAAGGCGCTGAAGGGGCCGGTCAAGCTGTTCGAATGAATGCTCGCCCGGCGCTCGCGCCGATCGGCGGTGCTGTCAGCGTCTATACAGCCGGGTCTCCCGACCGCGCACGACGGCTGCGCTGATCGTTGATCGATGGATCGACGGTTCCCCATTCGTCGGGCTTGGGCGACAAGCCGACCTGGGCGGCTGCCTCCTCCATCGTCGTCTGAAACACCCGCGCTCGATCGATCCAGAGCGACGTGTCCTTGTTCTCCGGTTTGAGCGGCAGCTTCCTGACATCGTCTCGCAAGTTCGCCGCGGGCGGAACCGTGGGCTTGAGCCCTGCCGTTCGCGCAACGATGTTCGACAGCCCGTGTTGACCGAGCCGGCCGGGCCGCGGTCCGCGTTCGGTGGCATGGCGTTGGGGCGACGATCGAGCGCGAACAGAACACCGTAGCCGATGGCTTGACGAGCCAGCTCGTAGTACGTGTTTCGTTCTGCCTCGTCCCAGGTGATGTGCTGCCAGGGTGTGGTACTGAACAGCGGCTCGGGAGGGCGGATCGTGACGTTCGAATAGACCAGTGACCCACCGCCCACGCCGCTCGCATGCACGATGCGCAGCCCGTCGGACTTCTTGAGCCCGAACAGCGCACGGCGGATGCGCGCGAAAAGTCCCGTCCGCTCGGTGCCAAACTCGGTGATGTCAAACAGTCCGTCGGGGTTCGATTCGCGCCGGAAGCAGCGGCCGACGATGTCGAGCAGACCACTCGCGTGGTCGACCGAGGGCCAGTACTGGACGGCCGCCTGGCCGTTCTTCCTGAGATGCTCGGGAGGCCGCGTGATGCCGCGACGGCCAGATGCGGCCGGACGGCAACCTATGCCGGCTTCTTCTTCCTGTCCTGGAAGCTCAGCTCGATCGTCTCGGAAGGGAACTTCGCGGCCACATGCAGGTGGCCGCCCAGCGCTTCGACGAAGGTTCGCAACGTGCTGAGCAACATGTCTTCTCGACGCTCGGTCTTCGAGACGGTGGCTTGCGACACCCGCAGGAGATCAGCCAGCGATTCTTGCGAGACTTCCCGGTGCTCTCGCAGTTGCTGCAGGTACATGTCTCTGCGAGAGGGGAACTTCTTGCCGGTGGTGAGGATGTCCACGATCCGGGTCACGGCGTCATCGGCATCGGCAAACACTTCGCTGGCCGCGGTGTTGAACTCGTTGCCATCGGTCGAGGACAGCCCGAACCCACCATCAGGTGACCATTCAAGCACGACGTTGTGCCCCTTGGCGCTTGCGTCGATCCACCATACCGTCCCCCGCCCGCTCGGTGCCGTGACCTTCAGCTCCAGACCAGGCACGCGCTCCAGTAGCTGGGCCGCGAGATTCGTAGCCGGCATCATCTTCGCCGGGTTGCGATCGCGTGAACGACGCCGGTGGCGATCACCCCCGGGCCCTCTCTCAGCTCGAAGGCACTGCCCTCATGACAGATTTCACGCTGGCGCTCCCAGTCGAGAAACGCGAGCAGCGCGGGAGCGGAGTCACCCGCGTTCACTTTTTCGCGACCCACGAAGTAGACCCGTACTTCCGCGTCGGGGACCTCCTTCGAAGCACTGGCGTACCTGAGCTGGCAGCGATAGTCGGATTGATACGCGCCGGGGCCACCCCCTTCCTCGGTGGTACGAAAGCGCAGCGCGGAGAGCGCGACGAATGCGAAGGCTGGCTTGCTGAAGTCCGGCAACATGACGCCCTCCTACGGCACCGGCATGTGGCTTGCTGCGCCGAGCTCAAGGTGGGGCAGCCAGGGCATGGCACCCAAGGTACACCGGACCGGCGGGTCGCGGGCTCGAACCGGCACTGTGCTGCGCGCCTTGCGGTGATCGATGGCCTTCCGGCGGCAGCTTCGTGCCGTGACGGAGTCCGGAACGTTCAGATCGCCGCCTACGGCAGCGCGGCGACCTGCGCTGCGGTCAGCGCGGCGTTGAACAGGCGCACTTCGTCGATCTGGCCGGCGAAGAAGTTGAGGTTGGTCTGCAGGCTGCCGACGCGGAGGTTGGCCGGCGCGTTCCGGGTGCCGGTGGGGCCGGTCGCGGTGGCCTGCTGCGTGCCGTCGACGTAGAGCACCATGGCGCCCGTGGCGGCGTTGCGCGTCACCGCGACGTGATGCCAGGCGCCGTCGGTGATGTTGCTGGTGGACTGGATCGTCGTGTCGGGGTTGCCCACGCCGAACGCGACGCGGGAGCCGAGCAGCGACACGCCGAAGTCGTTGACGACGTTGGCGACCTCGCCATCGACCAGGCCGTTGCCCTGCCACCACTGCGTGCCGGCGCCGCCGGGGGTGGTGGTCCTGACCCAGAACGCGATGGTGAAGCTATCCTGGATCGAGCGCGGGATCTGGACGGACTGGTTCGTGCCGTTGAGGTTGACGGCCAGGCCGCTGTGGCCTGCCACGAAGGTCGGACTGTTCACGAGCGTGCCGTGGAAGCCGTTGCCGCTGCCATCGCTCGCGTTGCTCTCGAACGAGTAGGAGGCGACGAGATCTGCGCCGCCGGACGGAGGCACCAGATCGAAGATGCCGGCATCGATGTACTGGCCGCCGGTGGTCTGATGGCAATGCACGGCCAGCACGTTGTTGCCATTGACCACCACCGCATTCTGACCCGCGGTGGTCATCGGCGTGAATCCATAGCCCGTCGTGAACCCGGTGACGGCCGCCGCCTGGACGCCGTTGATGAACACCTCGGCGCCCTCGTCGTGGTGGAGGCGCAACACGAGGTTACTGATCTGGGACGCGGTCAGGCTGCCCGGGTTGAACGTGCGCCGCAGCCAGATGTCCGACGTGCTCCAGGTGGTGCGGACGACGGCGCCGGGCGTTCCCGAGGTGCCGAAGCCGCCGCTGCCCGTGCTCCAGGCGCTGTCGTTGAAGCCGGTGGTGTTCCAGGTCGCGGGCGGGGTGGTGGTGGTGAACCGCCAGCTCTGGCCCGCCGCCTCCGAGGTCGGCACGACCTGCGTGAAGGTGGGAACGGCGTAGCCGACCGACACGATGTTGGCCTGGACCGCGGCGTCGGCCGCGTCGGTCGGGAACCCGAAGGTCATG
>DASWRS010000235.1:0-12536 GCA_036403075.1 Kofleriaceae bacterium | reverse complement strand
GCGTGTCGGCGCCGCGCTGCGGCGACTCGCTAGCGGAAGTCCTGCCTGAGCTCGTGCTCGAGGCGCTGGATCGTGGCCTTCTGGTTGTCGAGTACCTCGCGGAGCTGGCGCTGCGCCATCTCCTCGCGCATCCGCGCGGCGCGGTCGCGGCCGGCGCGCGCGACCGCCGCGAGCGCGACGACGCGCGACACCGTGATCGCGACCTGGGTCGCGGCCTCGATCACGACCATCCGATCCTCGGGGTCGCGGAACGCGCGCTCGACCGAGACCATCAGGCGATCGAACACGAGCTCGGCGTCCCCGAGCACGGCCTCCTCGCTGTCGCCCCACGCCAGCCGGCGCGCGACCGCATCGTGCAGCGCGAGATCGAGGCCGGGGACCGACTCGCCGCCGAGCGACAGCGCGCGGACCAGGGCCTCGAACACCTCGGCGCCCGGCGGATCGCGGTCGCCGTGGCGCACCGTGTCGAGCACCTCGTCACGCAGGACGCGCACCGCTTCGGTCAGATCGACGTCGGACATCCGGTCACCACTCCGGGGCGCCGCGGGCGCCCCACGGCAGGCTCGGGTCGACGATCGTCGCGAACTTGCGCTCGAGGTCGGCGCGCCGGCGCTCGGCCCGGGCCACCGCGTCGCGCAGCTCGCCGGTCACCACCTGGGCCTCGCGCAGCCGCTCGCTGAACGGGTTGACCGCCTCGAGCACCAGGCCGGTCGCGGCGCCGACCAGGCGCTGGTGCGCGGTCGACAGCGCGCGCAGCACGCGGGCCCGGACCGGCGGCGGCGCGCGCAGCTGGTGGACGGCCGCCGCGACGAGGATCCGCGCCTGATCGAGCGCGTCGAACAGCGGCGTGAGCCCGGTGACGTCGGCGGGGCGCACGCCGTAGACCTCGCGCGCCGACAGCACGGCGGCGGCGAAGTTGCCGGCGCTGTCGCCGGCCACGGTCTCGAGCGCGCCCAGCACCTGGCCGACCAGCAGGTCGCGCGGCGCGATCCGGCCGCGGGCAATGACGATCGCCTGGCCGATCGCGCTCACCACCTCGGCCGACTCGCCGGAGCTGGTGATCGCGCGGTCGGGGCGCAGGAACGGGATCGTCGGGCGATCGATGAACCGCTCGCTGGCCCGATCAGCGCCTCGCTCGTGAAGCTCGATCGACTCGTCGGTGGTGGTCTCGATCGTATCGAGCGCGGCGGTGTGGAGCTCGATCAGATCGGCGTCGACCCGGCGCAGCCGCTCCGCCAGCAGCCCGCCGAGCGCGAGCTCGACGACGATCAGCGCGCGCGACACCGCGACGTCGAGCAAGAACCCGAGCCGGGGATCGACCTCGCGGATGTCGTCGACCACGACCCGCGCGCTGGTGCCCAGGAGGTCGATGATGCCGCGCACCGCCGCCCAGTCGCCGCCGCGCTCGAACCAGCCCGACGCCAGGTTCTGGGCGAACGTCCACGCGTTGACCCCGGTCGACTTCTCGAGGTCGTGATAGATCGCCTGGCACAGCGACAGCGCGACGACCTCGAGCGCCTCGTGCGGCGGCAGGCCGCGGACGATCGGGTTGCCGGCCAAGCCGCGGTCGCTGGCGACCTGGAGGAAGCGCTGGCGCTTCTGCCACCACGCCAGCGCGCCGGTGGTGCGGACCACCTGGGTCGACGACGGCGCGGCCGGCGGCGCCTCGATCACCAGGGTCGAGACGTTGTCGCCACCGCCGCCGCGGAGCGCCAGATCGATCAGATCGCGCGCGACGTGCGCCGGGGCGTCGCCCGAGCCGAGCAGGTACTGGATCGCCTCGGCCGAGGCGTAGCCGTACAGCCCGTCGGAGCACAGCAGCAGCCGGTCGCCGGGCCGGAGCTCGAGCTCGAGGCGATCGACCCGGGCCTCGGGCTTGCCGCCGAGGTTGCGCGACAGCACGTTCTTGTACGGGTGGCGCTCGGCCTCCTCGGCCGACAGCAGGCCGCGCTCGACCAGCTCCTCGACGATCGTGTGGTCGCGGGTCAGGACCTGCAGCCGGCCGTCGCGCAGCAGGTAGGCGCGGCTGTCGCCGACGTGGGCGATCACGACGTGCGTCGGATCGATCATCAGGCACGCGACCACGGTGGTGCCCATGCCGTGGCGATCGGGGTGGCGCTGGGCCTCGCCGAACACCGCGGCCGAGCCCGCGACGATCGCGGCCTCGATCAGGTCGCGCGGCGCCAGGGTCACGCGGCGGTGGAGCACGAAGTCGCGGATCGTGTCGCGCGCCAGCTGCGCCGCGACGTCGCCCGCGCTGGCGCCGCCCATGCCGTCGAGCACCGCGTAGAGCCCGAGGCGCGGCTCGACGATCAGCGCATCCTCGTTGGTCGTCCGGACCTTGCCGACGTGGCTGTCGCCGGCGATCCGCACCTCGCCCTGGGTCACCGCCTGGCCTCGCGGGCGCGCCGGGCGAGCTCGGCGCGCTGGCCGGCGCGGCCGGCGAGCTCCTCGGCGATCAGGTCGTTGACCGCGCGCGCCGTGCTCGCGGTCACCCGGGTGAGCCGCAGCGTCAGCTCGGTGCCGTCGCTCGCGGCGCCCCCGGCCGCGGCGTCGTCCTGCGCGACCTGCGCCGCGGTGTCGCCGATCGCGACCAGCATCGCGAGCACCGAGGCCGGGCTCTGGGCCTCGGCTGCGCGCATCGCGAGGAACGTGTGCAGGAACCCGCGGTGCAGCGCGAGATCGCCGGTGGCGATGAAGTTGCCGAGGTGGTCGAGCACCGCGCCGATCTGCGCGCGCGCGGTGGCATCGTCGAGCCGGCCGAGCGACGGGTCGAGGGTCGCCCGGAGCTCGAGCACCCGCTCCAGCACCCGCGGGCGCAGCGCCTCGTAGGACCGGGCCAGCGTCGGCGCCGACATTCGCCGCAATCGTACACCGCACGGCGCGGCGGGTGATACGCTAGGCCTGCGGAATGGCCGAATGACAGGAATGCGAGAAGGCCGTGTCCTGGTCGTCGATGACGAGCCGATGGTGCGCGAGACCCTGAACCAGGTGCTCAGCAGCGAGGGCTACGTGGTCGATCTCGCGGTCGACGGCGAGACCGCGCTCGAGCGCGTCCACGCCACGCGGCCCGATGTGATCCTGCTCGATCTGATGATGCCGGGGATGAACGGCCGGCAGTTCCTCCAGGCGCTGCGCGACGAGCCGGCGTACGCCAGCGTGCCGGTGATGATCATGACCGCGGTCCACGGCCTCGAGATCAGCGGGACGCTGGGCGTGAGCGAGATCGTCGAGAAGCCGTTCAACCTCGAGGAGCTGCTCAACAAGGTCGCGCTCGCCGTGTACCGCTCGCGCGAGTCGGCCGCGACCACGACGGCGCCGCTGCCCGCGGTCGCGCTGCCGCCCGAGTCGGTGCCCGAGAAGGAGCGCGGCGTCGTGCTCCTGGTCGAGCACGATCGCAGCCGGCTCCAGCAGCTCGACATGATGCTGTCGGCGCGCGGCTACACCGTGGTGTCGATGACCCGCGCGCTGGTCCAGCTGTCGCGGCTCGCCCGCGCGCTCCGGCCACGCGCGATCCTGCTCGACTCGCTCAGCGAGGGCGTCGGCGACGTCGTGCGCGAGCTCGCCGACTCGAGCGTGCTCGAGCAGATCCCGATCCTCGTGTTCTCGCGCTCGGGGGAGACCAGCATCCCCGGCACGCTCGAGCAGGCCGCCGACGTCGATCTGGTCGGCTTCGTCGAGCGCCAGCGCGACCGCCTGGCCTCGGGCTGAGCCGGCCGGCTACTTCCGGGGCGCCGTGGCGGCGGGTGCCACCACGATCTCGATCCGCCGGTTGGCCGACCGGTCCTTCTTCGAGACCGGCGCGTACTGGCCGAACGCGAGCGCGGTGAGCCGCGACGGATCGAGCCGCGCCACATCCTGGAGGTAGTGGACCACCGCGACGGCGCGGGCCGCCGACAGCTCCCAGTTGGTCGGGAACCGCACGACCGGCGCGGGCGGCGGCGGCGCGGTCCGGGCGCCGCGGGGCGGTGGTGCCGCGGGCGGGACCGGCGGCCGCGGCAGCGCGATCGGCGTGTCGTCGGTGTGGCCCTGGACCCAGACCCGGCTCTCGGGCAGGTCCTTGAGCGCGGCGGCGAGCTTGCCGAGCACGGCCTTGCCGCGATCGGTCAGCGCGTCGTCGCCGGGCTTGAACAGCGCGCGGTCCGAGATCCGGACGTGGACCTCGCCGCCGTCGAGCGCGATCGATCCGGCCGAGCGATCGAGCGCCGGCCTCAGCCGGGCGGAGATCGCCTCGGCGGCCTTGCGCTGGCTCGCCTCGTCGGCGGTCCGGCCGGCGAGCTCGGTCCGGGCCGCCTCGGCCGCGGCGACCCTGGCCTCGGCGTCGCGCCGGGCCTTGCCGGCGGCGTCGAGCGATCGCTCGAGCGTGTCGGCCCGGGTCTTCTGCGCGGCCGCGGCGGCCTCGGCGTCACTCGCGCGCCGGAGCTGTGCGGTGATCTGCGGATCGGGCGCGATCACCGGCCGCAGGAACCATGCACCCGCGCCGCCGGCGAGCGCGGCGATCACCGCGATGACGGTGAGGATCGGGAACTTGCCGCGGCCGCGGCGATCGCGATACGTCCCCGCCCGCGGCTCCTCGCGGCGGGCCTTGGGCACCGGCAGCCGCGGAACCACGAGGATGCCGCTCTCGTTGTCACCGCTGCCGGCCATCGCCAGACCCTAGCATCCTGCGGTCAATCGCCGATCGCCGCGCCGCCGCCGCGCGGATCCGACGTGCCGTCCCAGCCCGCGGTGCCGCGCACGATCGCCGTGATCGCGCCGAACGCGCGGTGCGGCTCGCCCCAGTGCAGCTGGTAGCCCATCGCGCGCAGCGCCTCCTCGGTCGGCTTGTCGATCGACGCGCCCTCGATGTGGACCACGTCGGGCAGGTGCTGGTGATGGACCCGCGGCTCGGCGACCGCGAGATCGGCGTGCTTGTCGAAGTCGATCACGTTGGAGATCGTCTGCCACACCGCGGTGATGATCCGCGGCCCGCCGCCGGCGCCCGCCAGCATGAACAGCTGGCCCTTGGCGTCCTCGACGATCGTCGGCGACATCGACGACAGCATCCGCTTGCCGGGCTCGATCTTGTTCGCGGCGCCCTGGACCAGGCCGAAGGTGTTGGGCGAGCCCGGCTTGGAGGTGAAGTCGTCCATCTCGTTGTTGAGCAGGAACCCCGAGACCGTCACGCCGTTGCCGAACGAGGTGTTGAGTGTCGTGGTCATCGCGACCGCCATGCCGCTGGCGTCCACCGTGCACAGGTTGGTGGTGTGAGTGCCCTCGAGCAGCGCCATGACCTGCTTGGACGGCGTCGCCTTGTCGGTGATCGTCGCGAACAGCTTGTCGATGTACGGCCGGGACAGGAGCTTGGCGATCGGCATGTCCTTGACGTACGCCGGATCGCCGAGCAGCTCGTTGCGCGCCGCGAACGCGCGCCGCCAGGCCTCGACCAGCCAGTGGATGTGCTCACCGCCATACCAGCCGAGCTTGCCGACCTCGACCTTGCCGAGCATGCCGGCGGTCATCGCGAGCACGATCCCGCCCGACGACGGTGGCGGCATCGACGCCAGCGAGTAGCCGCGGTACGAGAACCGCAGCGGATCGCGCCACACCGGCTTGTACCTGGCCAGGTCGTCGGCGGTGATGATGCCGCCACCGGCCTTCATCTCGGCGACGATCGCGGCGGCGGTCTCGCCCTTGTAGAAGCCCTCGGCGCCGCGCTCGGAGATCCGGCCGAGCACCGTGGCGAGCTCGGGGATCGCGACCTTGTCGCCGGTGGCGCGCGCCACGCCGCCGGGCAGCCAGATCGCGGCGGTGGCCGGGGACCTCGCCAAGAGCGGCGCGAGCGCGACGATCGATGCGTGCAGCTTCTCGCTGACCTCGAAGCCATCACGCGCGAGCGCGATCGCCGGCGCGATCACTGCCTTCCACGGCTTCTTGCCGAGCTTTCGGTGCAGCTCCCACAGCCCCGCGACCGAGCCCGGCACACCGACCGCGAGATCGCCGTGCAGCGACGCGTCGGTCGGCTTGCCGTCCTTGTCGAGGTACATGTCGGGCCGGGCCGCGGCCGGCGCGACCTCGCGGAAGTCGAGCGCGGTGGCCTTGCCGGGGCCGGTGCGCACCACCGCGAACCCGCCGCCGGCGAGGTTGCCCGCCGTGGGATGGGTCACGGCGAGCGCGAACGCGACCGCGACCGCGGCGTCGACCGCGTTGCCGCCGCTCGCCAGGACATCGTGGCCGACCTGGCTGGCGTGCCGGGACTCGGACACCGCCATGAAGTGCTTGCCGGTGCCGACCGTCTCGGCATCGATCAGCGCGGCGGGATCGCCGCGGTACTCCGTCCCCGAGCCCGGCTTGGCCGCGGCGGCAGCGGCCGGAGCCGGAGCCGGAGCCGCCGGAGCCGGCGCCGCCGGAGCCGGAGCGAGCGCCGGTGCCGCGACCTCGGCCGGGGCGACCGGCGGCGGTGGCGGCGGCTGCCGGGAGCATGCGAGGACGACCGCGACGAGCAGGAGCCTGGCTTTCATGGCGGGGCGCATCCTACGACACGAATGTCCTGATGGGCAGCGCTTCGGTCGATCGCGGGCCGCTGCCGCGATCCGCCGCGATGTCATGCAAGCGGCTGCGGTGATTCGTGGTTTCGCCGGCGGCAGACGCTGGCACCGGCATTGCTCGGCACGCCCACCATGCGCCTCCTCTACTCGACGGTATTCGTGATCTCGGCCGCGTGCGCCGGCAGCAGCAGCTTCGACGGCGCCGGTGCGGCCGGCTCGGGAGCAGGCCCCGGCGGGGTCAGCTTCGGCGGCGCCCAGGACGTCGGCGAGTTCCGCGGCATCCTCGATCGGGGCGAGATCCCCGGCCCCGACACGCTCGATGCCAATGGCTTCTTCAACGAGCACTACAACGCACCGCCGCCGGCCGGCTGCGGCGCGCTGCTCTGCGCCGTGCCCGGCATGTCGGTCGGCCGCGACTGGCTCACCGGCGCGCACCAGGCCACGCTGCAGATCTCGGTATCGACGCCGGTCGACCCGGCCACCTACCACCGCCTGCCGATGAACCTGGTGGTCGTGGTCGATCACTCGGGCTCGATGGCAAGCGACGGCCGGCTGACCAAGGTCAAGGCCGGCCTGCACACGATGATCGATCACCTGCAGGCCGAGGACCGGCTCGCGATCGTCGAGTTCGACGACCAGGTCGACATCGACGCGGCGCTCGGCGCCACGCTCGACCGGCCCGCGCTGCACGCGATCGTCGATCGGCTCGTCCCGCGCGGCGCGACCAACATCTATGACGGCCTCCAGGCCGGCTTCCGCCAGCTCGGCGACGCGCCGGCGAGCGAGCGCCAGAACCGCGTCATCTTCCTGTCCGACGGCAACGCCACCGCGGGCGACACGCTGCAGAGCGACATCCTGGCGATGGCGGCCGGCCGCGTGAAGCTCGGCATCGGCCTGACGACGATCGGCGTCGGCAACGACTTCGACGTCGGCCTGATGCGCGGCCTCGCCGAGCAGGGCGCCGGCAACTTCTACTTCCTCGAGGATCCGAGCGCGGCGACCGAGGTGTTCAGCGAGGAGCTCGACTACTTCATGCAGCCGATCGCGCTCGACGTCCAGCTCCAGGCCACCGCCGGCCCGGGCTATCAGTTCGGCGAGGCGATCGGCAGCCACCTGTGGTCGACCCAGGCCCGATCGGGATCGATGCAGATCCCGGCGGTGTTCGTCGCCAGCCGCACCAGCCAGAGCGGTGGCCAGGGCCGGCGCGGCGGCGGCAGCATGCTGTTCATTCACATGACGCCGATCGCGGGCAACACCGGCCGGGTCGCCGACGTCACGCTGTCGTTCCGCACCCCGGGCTCGGCGGAGCGGATCTCGCAGACGGTGTCGCTCGACTACGCCGCCGACCCGACGGTCACCCCCGAGCAGCCGTACCTCTCGGCGCCCCAGATGACCGAGCGGTTCGCGATGTACAACCTGTTCCTGGGGCTGCGCGCCGCGGCGCAGTCGGCCGATCACGGCTGCGCGCTCGCCGTGCTCGGCGCGACCGCGGCCGCCGCGACCGCATGGAACCGCACGCACGAGGACCCCGATGTCGCCGCGGATCTGATGCTGATCGATCAGTTCCGCGCCAACCTCGCGGCCAAGGGCGCGGTCGACGACGAGCGGCCGGTCCGCTCGTGTCCGGTCGCCGGCGATCCGTACCAGCCGGTCCCGATCGACACCTACCCCGACGACGCCCGGCCGGTGCGCTATGCGTGCTCGACCGGTGGCGCATCCGGCGGGCTGCCGATCGTGCTCGGCGCGCTGATCGTCGGCCTTCGCCGCGGCCGCCGTCGCCATGCCTGACGGTCCCGAGGCCGACCGCGCGTGCCCGAGCGCATCGCGGAGATCGAGCGCGGCTGTCACGGCGAGGGATGAGCGGATTGCCGAGAAACTCGCCGAAAAGAATCGGCCCGGGCACACGTCTATCGAGCGGGTTCCCCCATGTCCCGCGTTGCATCGATCGCCTCGGCTGGCGCCTTGACCCGCTCACCGCCGCGTGCAACCGTCAGGCCGGCCTATCACGAACACCGTGGCCAATGGAGGCCAATGCCAGGGGGTCGCGGGAACGACAGCCAACAACCCGACTTCCCCGACGAGCTCGTGCGGCACCGACCGGCGCTGGAGCGCTCTGCCCGGCGGCTGTGCCGGAACCGGCACGACGCGGAAGATCTGGTCCAGGCGACCCTGGTCCGCGCGTGGCAAGCCCGCGAGCAGTTCCTGCCCGGCGGCAACATCGGTGGCTGGTTGCACCGGATCCTGTGCAATCACCACCTCGATAACCTGCGCCGCCGCCGCGGCGTGCAGGTCCCGCTGCCCGACGAGGTCCCGGACACCACGCCCGCGAACGAGGAGCGCTGGTCGCCGCCGCCCGAGGCCGTGCTCGAGGCGCTGAACCAGCTGGCCCCCGAGCTGCGCGAACCGCTCGAGCTGCTCGCGATCCACCACAAGCTGTATCGCGAGATCGCGCTCGAGCTGTCGATCCCGATCAACACCGTCGGCACGCGGATCCGCCGCGCCCGCCTGATGCTGCAACAGATCCTTGCCAACCGGTACCGTGACGGAGGTGGTCGATGACCGAGCCCTGCGACAACCTGCACGCCTACGTCGACGGCGAGCTCGGCGAGCAGGAGACCGCCGAGCTCGAGGACCACCTGGTGACGTGCGCCCGGTGCCGCGCGGAGCTGCCGCGCCTGCTCGCGCTGCTGGTCGCGCTCGACGACGCCGCCGAGCTCGCGCGCACCCGGCCGGCCGCCGCGCGGCTCACCGTGCTGCCCGGAGGCCAGCCGCCGGAGGCCGAGGCCGCCGCCGCCGCGCGTCCGGCCCGCCCGCAGCGCCGGCGCTGGCTCTTCGCCGTCGGCCCGCTCGCCGCCGCGGCCGCGGTGCTGCTGGTCGTGCTGTTGCCGCGCTCGACCCCGCGGCCGGACTTCGGCCTGGGCTCGAGCCGGCCGCTCGAGGCCCGGCTCAGCTATCCGGGCGCCGGCCACTACGGTCCGCAGAACGCCCAGCGCGCCGCCGGCAGCGCCGCGATCGCCTCGGACCGCCTGCTCGAGCTCCAGCTCGCGTTCCAGCAAGCCAACGACTGGCACGGTGTCGCGGTCGCCTCGCTGCTCGCCCTGGACAAGGAACGGGCGCGCCAGGCGTTCGCGAAGGCGCCGTCCACCCCCGAGGTCGACGCCGACCGCGCGGTGCTCGAGCTCGTGACCGGGACCCCCGAGGCGCTCGAGCGCGGGCTCGACGACGTCGATCGCGCCCTGGCCGCCGCGCCCGGCAACGCCGCCGCGCACTGGAACCGCGCGCTCGTGCTGGCGGCGATGAACCTGCCGCTCGCCGCGGCCAAGGAGTTCGACGGCGTCCAGGCGCTCGGCGAGCCCGGCTGGTCGAGCGAGGCCCGGACGCGTGCCGACGCGCTGCGCGCCCAGCTCCGGCAGCGCCGGACCCACTGGAAGCAAGCCCACGACGCCGGCCCCAAGCTGATCGAGGACGGCACCCCGATCCCGGCGGAGCTGTTCGACGTCACCGGGATCATGACGATCACGCTCTACGATGCGGTGCGCGCCGCGCCATCGCGCGACCGCGTCCTGGCGCTCCTGCCGCTCGCCGGCGCGCTCGACCGCGGGTACGGCGGCGCGCGTCTGACCGGGTATGTCCAGCGCATCGCCGCTGGCGACTTCGCCGTCCGCAAGCCGCTGGCCGACCGCTATCGCGAGGTCGCGCTCGGCAAGGCCACGCGCGAGGCCACCGCCGCGTTGCTCGCCGACCTCGAGCGAACCGGACCCGATGACATCCGGATGGGAGCGATGGTGTTTGCCGGCAAGGTCGGCTCGCAGCTCGACGACTATCGCCGGCTCGCCGCGGCGACCGGGGATCCGTGGTTCACCCTGATCGCCGAGAACGCCGCGGCGCTCGACGACATCGCGCAACACCGTCCGGCGGCGGCCGAGCACCGGCTCCAGGAGGCGATCGCGCTGGGGCGGCGCGAGCACATGGCGTATCGCACGATCCGCCTCGAGAGCGACCTGATCAAGCTGCACAAGCGCAACCTGCAGCTGTCGCAGGCGGCGGTCGAGGCCACGTCGGCCTACCGCGACGCGATCGTCGCGGGCGAGTGGGTGCTCGAGATGAGCGCGCTGTCCGATCTGGCCTCGATCCACCACAACCGCAGCGACCCCGGTCTGGCGCGCGCGTACCTGACCGAGCTCGCGCAGCGCGCGGAGGCCGGCCTGGCGTCGGGCGCGGACGAGTCGCTGAACTGCCAGGACCGGCTGTATGCGTACGAGTCGCTCGCCAACATCTCGCTGATGCAGCTCGACCCCGATGGCGCGCGCGCCGATCTGGCCCGGGCCCCGAGCTGCCAGACGACCGCGCCATCGGTGGAGCAGGCCGCGCTGATCCTGCGCTACGCGCTGGTCCGATCCGAGCTGTATCGCTTCGGCCACCGCACCGACGACGCCCGGCTCGCGCGCGATAGCCTGGCCGCGCTGCGCGACGTGCCCGCGACGGTCGCGCCCGGCAAGGACGCGCTGGTCGCGTACATCGAGGGCGACCTCGCCGTCAAGGACGACCCGACGGCGGGCCGGAGGTCGCTGCGGCAGGCGATCTCGCTGGCGACCCATCCCGAGGACGAGTTCAGCATCAAGGCGCGCGCCTACAGCTTCGCGCTGCTCGCGCTCGAGGCCGGGCGCGCCGCCGCGTTCGACGAGGTGTTCGCCGTGGTGGCACAGTCGCTCGGCGTCCACGAACCGGCGCGCTGCGCCGTCGCGATCGCCGCGGATGCCGAGCGCTCCGTGGTGGCGTTCCGGGACGCGCACGGCGCGATCGGCGGGGCGTACGCCGGCGCGCCCCCATCCGGCCGGCGCGAGGTCTCCACGGTCGTGCCGCCCGGCGTGGTCGAGCGCGTGCGCAGCTGCGAGCACGTCGCCGTCCTGGCGCGCGCACCCGTGCTCGGGGCCGGCCGGCTCTTGCCACCCGAGATCGCCTGGAGCTACCTGCTCACCGATCGATCGTCGTCGCCGTCGCAACCGCGGCACGACGCCAGCGCCAGGCGCCTGGTGATCGCCAACCCGGACGCGCCCCCGGACCTGAACCTCCCGGCGCTCGCGCCGTACCCGGACGAGCCTCGCGACGCCGGCGTCGTGATCCTGCGCGGCGCCGACGCGACGCCGGGCCGCGTGCTGGTGGCGATGCGCGATGCCTCGGTCGTCGAGTTCCACACCCACGGCTTCATCGCGGACGATCTGTTCGAGGTTTCGCGTCTGGTCCTGTCGCCCGACGTGGATCGGCAGTACGCCTTGACCCCCGGCGACCTCGCGCGCGTGCACCTCGACGCATCGCCGCTGGTGATCCTCGGCGCGTGCCACGCGGCGATCAGCAGCCGCGCACCCGAGGGCGGCATGGGCCTGGCCGAGGCGTTCCTGCGCTCGGGGGCCAGCGCGGTGATCGCCAGCCCCGACGCGATCCAGGATCGCGGTGCGCCCGCGTTCTTCGCCGCCGTGCGCGACGGGATCGCACGCGGTGCCGATCCGGCGGTCGCGCTCCGCGATGAACGGGTCCGCCGCTCGAGCATGTCGCAAGACGACGCCTGGATCTCAGGGGTCGTCGTATTTCAGTAGCCAGTCGTCGAGGAAAGGAAGCAACGATGCCGAAAGTATCGAAGGAAATGGTGGACGCGGTGCGGATGGCGCGGTGGGAGGAGTGGGAGCGGATGGCGGAACAGATGCCTCGCGGTCGCCACATCCTGTCGGTCGAGCTGCTGAGGACGCAGCAGAACGAGACCGCCGTCGTCCTGACGGTGGTCCAGAACGGCAAGGTCGTCCAGTACGAGCTACGAGGGGACGCCCGGGGAGGGAATCCCAGGCCGGTGATCAGCCGGCAGTGCGTGCCGACGGTCTGCCGCGCGCCCGGGTACGAGGACGCCATGCCGCACCTCATGGCGTTCATCGAGCGCGACGCCGGGGACCTCGGCGACGGCGGGCCGGTCGCCGAGACCATCCCGCTGGGCGAGCCGCCGCCCAAGGAGTCGCCGCA
>DASWRS010000234.1:0-24498 GCA_036403075.1 Kofleriaceae bacterium | reverse complement strand
GTACGCCAGCGTCTTGCCGGTGCCGGTGCCGGCCTCGACGATCAGCGCGCGCTGGTCGTGTAGCGCGCGGGCGACGGCCGCGGACATCGCCCGCTGCTCGGCGCGGTCCTCGTAGTGCGGGATGGCGCGGGCGAGGCCGCCACCGGGCGCGAGCACGTCACTCGCGACCGGATGGCTCACGACCACGGTGGCCTCGGGTTCGGCCCCGGCCGATCGGCGGTGCTGGCCCGGCGCTCGGGCAGAAGGCTCACGTCCGGCGCGCCTTCTCGACGTGTCCGCTGGTGCCGAACCGCCGGGCCAGCTCGGCGAGCACGGCCTCGATCGGGATCCGGCGGGCGGCGAGGCCGACCATGACATGGAACACCAGGTCGGCGGTCTCGTGGACGACCTTGGCGTCGGCGCCGGCGGGTAGCTCGGCGGCGAGCTCGCCGTGCTCCTCGGCGATCTTGGCGAGGATCTTCGGCATCCCGGCATCGAGCAGCGAGCGGGTGTAGCTCTTCTCGGCGGTCGCGGCGCGGCGCGACTCGATCACCTGGGCGAGCCGGAACAGGATCGGCGGCGGCGGCCCGTCGTCGATCTCGTCATCGCCGAGGACCGCCGGCGGGGTGTCGGGGCGGACGTGCGCGCCTTCGCTGTCCGTGACGGCGCCTCGCGGCTCGCCGTCGCGATGGAAGAAGCAGCTGGTCGCGCCGGTGTGGCAGGTCGGCCCGGCGGGGCGGGCGCGGACCAGCACGGTGTCGAGGTCGCAGTCGAGGCGGATCTCGACGACGGCCAGCGTGTTGCCCGAGGTCTCGCCCTTGCGCCACAGCGCCTGGCGCGATCGCGACCAGAAGTGCGCCTCGCGGGTCTCGCGGGTCAGGCGCAGCGCCTCGGCGTTCATCCACGCCAGCATCAGCACCGCATCGGTGACGGCGTCCTGCACGATGCAGGGCACCAGGCCACGCTCGTCGTACGTCGGCTCGGCCAGCATCGCGACTACGTTCGCCAGCGCGGATCACCCTGTCAACTTCTGGCGCCGGTAACCGGCCGCCGGTGACCCGCCGGGCGTCGCTACCGGCGGATCTCGAGGCCGCGCGCGGCCAGAAAGTCCTTGGCCTGGCCGATCGTGTGCTGGCCGAAGTGGAAGATCGACGCCGCGAGGACCGCGTCGGCGCCGGCCTCGAGGCCCTCGGCGAGGTGATCGAGCACGCCGACGCCGCCCGAGGCGATCAGCGGGATCGAGACCGAGGCTGCGACCCGGGCGAGCAGCTCGGTGTCGTAGCCCGCACCGGTGCCGTCGCGATCCATGCTGGTGAGCAGGATCTCGCCGGCGCCGAGCTCGGCGACGCGTCGGCACCAGTCGAGCGCGTCGAGGCCCTCCGGGGTGCGGCCGCCGTGGCTGTAGACCTCCCAGCGCAACGGGCCATCGCCGGGGACGCGCTTGGCGTCGATCGCCACGACGATCGCCTGGCTGCCGAACCGCGCCGCGGCCGCGGTGACGAGCGCGGGGCTGCGGATCGCCGCGGTGTTGATCGCGATCTTGTCGGCGCCCGCGTCGAGCAGGCGCTCGGCATCGCCGACGCTGCGCACGCCGCCGCCGACGGTCAGGGGCGCGAACACCTGATCGGCGGTGCGCGCGACGACGTCGAGCAGGGTCGAGCGGCCCTCGGGCGACGCCGAGATGTCGAGGTAGCAGACCTCGTCGGCGCCCTGGGCGTCGTAGGCCGCGGCCTGCTCGACCGGATCGCCGGCGTCGCGCAGCTGCAGGAAGTTGATGCCCTTGACGACGCGGCCGTCCTTGACGTCGAGGCAGGGGATGATGCGGCGGGCCAGGGTCATGACGCTCCGGGGGCTCCACCAGCGCGGGCGGGGATGGTGTCGTGGGCGACCGCCGCGGCCTCGGCGACGGTGAACTTGCCGTCGTAGAGCGCCCGGCCGACGACGACCGCGGGGACGCCGGCGCGGGCGAGCTCGGCGAGGTCGGCGAGCGAGCCGACGCCGCCCGAGGCGATGACCTCGAGGCCGGCGGCGCGGGCGAGGCCGGCGGTCTGGGCGACGTTGGGCCCGCCGCCCAGGCCATCGCGGGCAACGTCGGTGTAGAGCACCGCGGCGGCGCCCCAGCCGGCGGCGCGGGTCGCCAGCTCGATCGCGGTGATCCCGCCCGAGGCGGTCCAGCCGTCGATCGCGACCACGCCGTCGCGCGCGTCGACCGCGACGATGATCCGCCCGCGGTAGGCCCGGCACACGGCCTCGACCAGCGCCGGGTCGCGGACCGCGGCGGTGCCCAGGACGGCGAACGCGGCGCCGAGCTCGAGGATGCGATCGATCGACGCGCGATCGCGCAGGCCGCCGCCGACCTCGACCGGGATCGGCGAGGCCGCGACGATCGCGGCGATCAGCGCGAGCTGGCGGGGCTCGCCGAACGCGCCGTCGAGATCGACGACGTGGAGGCGATCGGCGCCGCCGCGCGCGAGCTCGGCGACGAGCTCGACCGGCCGGTCGTGGAACACCGTGGCGCGATCGCGCTTGCCCTCCTCGAGCCGGACCGCGCGGCCGCCGAGCAGGTCGATCGCGGGGAACAGCTTCACGCGCGCTCCACGAAGTTGCGCAGCATCTGCAGGCCGACCGCCTGGCTCTTCTCGGGGTGGAACTGGCAGGCGAACAGGTTGCCGGAGCGGATCGCGGCGGTGATCGGGATGCCGTGGTCGGAGCCGAGCGCGACCAGCGCCGGGTCGGCCGGCACCGCGTGGTACGTGTGGTCGAAGTAGACGTGGGCGCCGTCGGCGACTCCGGCGAGCATCGGATCGGGCGGTGTGCCGGGGCGCGCGACGCTGATCCGGTTCCAGCCGATGTGCGGCACCTTGATGCGCGGCTCGGCGGGCACGATGCGCACGACCCGGCCGGGCACGACGCCCAGGCCCGGGCACGGGCCCTGCTCCTCGCTCGACTCGAACAGGATCTGCATGCCGAGGCAGATCCCGAGGAACGGCCGGCCGCTCGCGATCACCTCGCGCAGCGCGTCGCCGAGGCCGCGCTCGGCCAGGCCGCGCATGAACACGCCGAACGCGCCCTGGCCGGGGACGACGATCTTGTCCGCGCGCCGGACGACGTCGGCGTCACGGGTGACCACGACGTCGCCGCCGGCCCGGGCGAGCGCGCGCTCGACCGACCGGAGATTTCCCGAGCAGACATCGACGATGGCGATCACGTGGTCAGCGTGCCCTTGGTGGACGGCACGGCCCCGCCGAGCCGTGGGTCGATGCGGGTCGCCGCGTCGCACGCCCGCGCGAACGCCTTGAAGATGCACTCGATCGTGTGGTGGGCGTTGCCGCCGTAGTGCAGCAGGACGTGGAGGTTGCACTGCGCGCGGGTCGCGAACGCGGCGAAGAACTCCTTGGCGAGCTCGCAGTCGAACGCGCCGATCCACTTGCCGTCGAGGTTGCCGACGTTCCACACGAACGCGGGGCGGCCGCAGAAGTCGACCGCGACGGTGACCAGCACGTCGTCCATCGGCAGGGTCGCCGAGCCGTAGCGGACGATGCCGGCGCGGTCGCCGAGCGCGCGCTCGAACGCGGTGCCGAGCGTGAGGCCGATGTCCTCGACGGTGTGGTGGCCGTCGATCTCGATGTCGCCGGTGGCGCGGACCGACAGGTCGAACACGCCGTGGCGGGCGAAGGCGTCGAGCATGTGCGACAGGAACGGCACCGGCGTCGCCATCGCATGGCGGCCGCTCCCGTCGAGGTCGAGCTCGAGACCGATCTGCGTCTCCTTGGTATTGCGCTCGATGGAAGCGGTGCGCGCCACGGCTCCTTGTATCAGGTGGTCGGCGATCGTACAAACACGGTATGGCCTGGTATCCGGGGGACATCGCTCGCGTTCTGGCTCGTGTTCTGGGCCGCGTTCTGGTTCCGGTCGCGCTGCTGGCGTGCGGCGGCGGCGGCAAGCCGCCCACCACGCCCAAGGCCGAGCCGGTCGCCGAGGTCAAGCCACCGGCGGCGGCGGCCGAGACCGAGGAAGATCGCGAGAGGAAGCGCCACGCCGAGGCGCTCGCGCTCGTGCCCGATGGCAGCTCGTGCCTGCCGCAGGCGCTCAAGAGCCCGACCGCGCCCCGGCTCGAGCTGGCGGCGATCGGCAGCGATGCGGTGGTGTGCGCGATCGACCAGGAGCGGACGCGGCTGCTCGGCCCGGTCGCGTGCTGGAAGATCGAGGTCGGCGGCAACAATCCGGGCGCGCTCACCTACCAGCCGGCGACGCCGCTGCCCGGTCGCGGCCTCGCGGTGATGCTCGACGACCGCTGCGCCCGGGGCTTCTGCCTGCCGGCCGAGGCCAAGCTGCCGGCCGATCCGGTGGCGCTGATGGCGTGGAACCTCGAGGGCTCCAGGGTCGCGGTGCTCGCGGGCGACGACCTCCACATCTTCAACGCTCAGACCAGGAAGCACGAGTCGAGCTTCTCGATCCGCGGCGACCGCGGCGTGTCGAGCGAGCCGACCGCGATCCACTGGAACGGCGACGCGATCTTCGTCGAGGCCAGCGATGGCACCACGTCGCCGGTCTGGGTGTTCAAGCCCGACGGCGCCGCGGTCGGGCCGATCGAGGCGCTCGGCGGCAAGGACAAGGCGCCGCTGTCGACCCGCAACGGCTCGTTCCTCCTGCTCGACCAGGCGCGCGTGGCCGTGTCCGAGCAGGGGTTCTCGACGCTGACGATCTACGAGACCGACAGCGGCAAGCGCACCAAGCTGGTCCGCAAGCTGCCGGCGAGCACGTGCAAGAAGGACGAGCTCGATGCGCTGTGGCACGATCCGAACGCCGGGGTGTCGGCGAAGTGCAAGGACTTCGTCAGCAAGAACTACGCGCACCTGATCGGGGCGGATGCGGTCGCGGGCACCAAGAACCTCCTGGTGCTGCTGCGCGGGCCGCGGCTCGGTGAGCTCGCCGTCATCGACGCCAAGACGCTGGCCGAGCGCAAGACGATCAAGATGCCGTGGTGCGAGGCCGGCGGCGGCGGTGCCGGCGGCCCCGGCGCGGGTGCGGGCGTCGAGAAGGCGTCGAGCTTCGCCCCGGCGGCGGCAGCGCCGGCGGCAGCGGACAGCCCGCCGGCGGCCAAGAAGACGCGCGCGGCCAAGCCGGCGCCCAAGACCGACGATCCGGATTCCGGCGGCCAGTAGCCGCGGGCGCCCGGCGCGCCTCGACTGGTCTCAGCGCTTGAGCTGCTGCAGGCGATCGCGCGACGCGGCGACGTCTTCCTGGGCGACGCCGCCGACCAGCGAGAGCGTGGCGCGTTGCTCGGCGCCGGTCTGCGCGTCGCGCGCGCGGACATGCAGCACGCCGGAGGCGTCGAGCGCGAACGTGACCTCGATCGAGGTCTCACCGCGGGGCCGCGGCGGCAGGTTCTGCAGCACCAGATCGCCGATCACCGTGTTGTTGTCGAGCCGGCGCGACTCGCCCTGGCACACGACGATGCGGACCATGTCCTGGTGGTCGCGCGAGGTCGTGAACAGCTTCCTGGCCTCGGTCGGCACCCGCGCGTTGCGGCGGATCAGCTCCTCGCAGAACCCGGCGACCGTGGCGATGCCCAGGCCGCGCGGCGTGACCTCGAGGAGCACCAGCGGCGGCGGGGCGGGGACGGGCGGCGGCACCGGCGGCGGGACGTACGCCGGCGCGGCGGGATGGCTCTGCGGCTGGATCGGGTAGCTCTGCGGCGCGCCGGGATAGCTCTGCGGCGGCGAGAAGCCCCGGGCCGTGGTCGCAGGGGACGGCTCGGCGAGGATCGTCGTGGCGCCCATGCCGCGCGCGGTCGAGGCCGCCCCCGGGTCGGGGATCACCGCGATCAGCGTCGGCGCGGTCGGTGGCGCGATCGGGATCGTCGGCGCCATTGGCTGGGTGGTGGCGGGGTGCTTGACCGCCCAGGTGTCGGGTCGGGTCTCGGCGGCGCTGTCGGCCGCGCGGCGCTGCGACGCCTGCGGCGCATCGGGCCAGCTGCTGACCGGCGGCGGCGCGGGCACCGGCGGCGGCTGCCGCGGCAGGTTGCGCATCGCCGGCAGTGCGGCGGTGACCTGCATGGGCGGGGGCGGCGGTCGGCCGGCGGCGGGCCGCGCGCCCAGCCTGGGCAGCGGCGGCGGGCTTGCGGTGCCGGTCGCGGTGATCGCGCGCTCGCCGCGCGCGTCGTCGTCGGCGGGGGTAGCGCCGGCGACCGTGCTGCCGGCGGTGCCGAGCTCGATGTCGATCTCCGACGGTGCGGCCGGGACGCCGAACATCGTCCGCTGCTCGGCCGGCCGCTCGGCCGGCCGCTCGGCGGGCCGCTCGGCGGGCCTGGCCACCCGTCCGAGCGGCTGCGTCGGAAGCCCCGGCGGCGGTGTGCGCTCCTCGAAGCTCACGGGCGGCGCCTCGGGCGGCGGCTCGGGGAGCGGCGCGACCGGATAGCGCTCGGCGCCGCCGAGCTGGTCGCGGACGCCCGCGCGGTTGACCAGGTACCGCGTGTCGGGTCGGGTCGGCTCGGTGACCGGGCGCCGGCTGCCGTCGGAGTAGCCCGCGGTCGGTCGCCTGGCGCGCTCGGGCTCGGGGCCGATCATGGTGAGCTCGGACGGCGCCATGGTCGCCCCGGACTCCGGATCGGCGAGCTGGAGCACGTCGGTCGCGCCGGTCGCGGTGTCCTCCTCGGCGGCGGCGCGCGGCGGCACGTTGAGCTTGCTCGACGCGCGGCGCGCCAGGATGCGCTCGAGCGAGGTCGCCTGGAGCGCGGCGCCCGTCGCGACGGCGTCCTCGGGGTTGATGTCGGTGCGCGACGCCTTGCCGAAGAACTTGCTGACCTGGTCCCGGACGTACGGGATCTTCGTCGTGCCGCCGACCAGGACGACATCGGCGATCCGATCGACCGAGAGCTGGGCCAGGGCGAGCGCCTCGCTGCACACCGGGAACGTGCGATCGACGAGGTCGGAGATCTCGCGGACGAACTCGTCGCGCGTGATCTCGATCTGGAGGTTGAGCGGCGCCCCCCGCGCGCCGTAGGCGATCTCGTCGATCCGCACCACCGCGCGCGACCGCCGCGACAGCTCGATCTTGGTCTGCTCGGCGACCGCGCGGAGCCGCATCATCGAGACCTCGTTCGTGCGCAGGTCGATCCGGTTCTCGGCCAGGAACTTGGCGACCATCTTCTCGACCAGCCGCTCGTCGAGGTCGTCGCCGCCGAGGAACGTGTCGCCGGAGGTGCCGAGCACCTCGTAGACCTGGTCCTCGAGCTTCAGGAACGTGATGTCGAACGTGCCGCCGCCGAAGTCGTAGACCGCGATGATCTCGCGCAGGCCGCGGCTGTGGCCGTAGGCGAGCGCCGCGGCGGTGGGCTCGTTGAGCACGCGGACCACGGTCAGGCCGGCGATCGCGCCGGCGGTCGCCGTCGCCGAGCGCTGGGCGTCGTTGAAGCTCGCCGGCACGGTCACGACCGCGCGCTCGACCGGCCGCTCGAGCCGGGCGGCGGCGATGTTGCGCGCGTGATCGAGCACGATCGCCGAGATCTCGGGCACGGCGAACGTGCCGCCGCGGGTCACGATCACCGGGGCGTTGCTCGGCCCCTCCTTGATCACGAACGGCGATCGCGCCCGCGCGGTCTGGACCTCGGGCGACTGGAACGCCCGGCCGATCAGCCGCTTGACCGAGTAGACCGTGTTCTGCGGGTCGATGACCTTGCGCTGCTTGGCGGCGGCGCCGACCACCACGCCGCCGTTGGGGTGGAACGACACGACCGACGGGTGGATCTTGTACCCGGCGTCATCGGCGAGCACCGTGACGTTGCCGGCGGCGCTGGCGTGCGCCACCACGGTGTTCGAGGTTCCCAGGTCGATGCCAACGATCGGATCGCTCACGTCGCTCCCCCGATACCTGATCCCGGCGACGGCAGACTTGCCAACACCTGATCATACCAACGCTCGAGGCCGCCGCGAAACGGCCACATCCAGCCATATGCAGCCCCGGTGAACTGGCCGATCACATGCCGGCGGTACTCGGGGCGGCGGGGGTACGCCGGGCCCCAGACCTCGGCCGCGGCGCGGATCGACTCGGCGTAGGCCGCCTTCTCGAAGTAGGCCCGGAACCAGGCCAGGCCCATCGGCAGCGGCAGCAGCAGGTACAGCACCGCCATGCCGGGCAGGGTGAAGCTCCGAAACTGACGGAGGTGGACCGCCTCGTGACGGAGCGTCACGTAGCGCTCGTCGCGATCCTGGTCGTCCCAGTCGGCGGTGACGTACACGGTCCGGCCGATCGTGGTCTGGAACGCATCGAGGTACGACGTCATCCGGCCGAGCGTGATCAGGCGCAACGCGTGGTGGATCGCCCGGTGCAGCCACGAGCGATCCTTGCGCACGATGCGGAACCCCGGAAACTCGGCGCGCAGCGCGGCGATCAGCGCGTCGTAGCGAGTCACGGCGGGATCGTAGCGGGAGTCGGCCGGCGCCGCACGATCGCGTTGACGGCGCGGGCGCGGATCCGTAGCGTGCACGCTCCGTGGTCGATCTCGGCAAGCTCAATCCGCCGCAGCGCGAGGCGGCGAGCCACGGCGGCGGCCCGCTGCTCGTGCTCGCCGGCGCCGGCTCGGGCAAGACCCGCGTGATCACGTACCGGATCGCAAATCTGCTGGCGCTCGGCCTGCCGCCCGACGCGCTGTGCGCGATGACGTTCACCAACAAGGCCGCGGCGGAGATGCGCGAGCGCGTCGCCGGGCTGGTCAACGATCGCGCGGCCGTGCGCAAGCTCACGATCGGCACGTTTCACGCGCTCGGCCTCCAGATCCTGCACGCCGAGCGCAAGGCGCTGGGGCTGCCTCGCGGGTTCACGATCTACGATCAGTCCGACCAGCTCGGCGCGCTGCGCGAGGCGATGCGCGCGCTGCACGACGGCGACCGCCGCTACGACGTCAAGGCGATCCTGACCCGGATCTCGCTGGCCAAGAACGCGTTCATCGGCCCCGAAGCCTACGTGCCCAATCCCGCCGACGACTACGACGTCCAGGCGGCGCAGGCCTATCCCCGCTACCAGGAGATGATGCGGGCGTGCGCCGCGTTCGACTTCGACGACCTGATCGTCGAGCCGGTGCGGCTGTTCGAGCGCGACCCGGCGGTGCACCGGCGCTGGGCCGAGCGGTTCCGGTTCGTCATGGTCGACGAGTTCCAGGACACCAACGCCGCCCAGCTCCGGCTGGTCCGCCACCTGGTCACCGATCACCAGAACCTGGTGGTGGTCGGCGACGACGATCAGTCGATCTACAGCTGGCGCGGCGCCGATCCGACGAACATCTTGCGGTTCGCCGAGCTGTTCCCCGGGGCCAAGATCGTCAAGCTCGAGCAGAACTACCGCTCGACCAAGACCATCCTGGCCGCGGCCAACGACGTGATCGCCAACAACCCCCGGCGCCACGGCAAGCAGCTGTGGTCGCAGCACGCCCAGGGCGAGCCGATCACCCACGCGGTCGCGGCCACCGCCGAGGACGAGGCGCGCTGGGTCGCGGGCGAGGTGTTCCGGCTCCACAAGGACGGCCGGCCGTGGAGCGACATCGCGGTGATGTACCGCTCGAACCTGCAGGCCAAGCTGCTCGAGGACGAGCTGCGCCAGGCCAGCGTGCCGTACGTGATGTACGGCGGCCAGCAATTCTTCGAGCGCAAGGAGGTCAAGGACGTGATCGCGTACCTGCGGGTCGCGCTCAACGTCCGCGACGAGCTCGCGCTGCGCCGCGTGATCAACTACCCGGCGCGCGGCATCGGCGCGACCACGGTGGAGCGCCTGGTCACCGCCGCGCAGGCCCGGCACGCGACGCTGTGGGATGCGCTGCGCGGCGCGGTGTCGGGCACGGCCCCGCTGCCGGGGATCGGAACGGCCGGCCTGGAGCTCTTGCACGACGACGCCGACCCGGCGCCGCTCGACGTCGACGTCGGCGACCTGCGCGGCGCGGCGCGGAACGGGATCATCGAGCTGGTCCACGTCGTGTCCGAGCTCGCGGCGTCGCTCGAGGCCGGGACCGACGCGGTCAGCGCGACGCGGACCTTGATCGAGGATATCCGGCTCTACGACGACCTGCGCGCCGCGTCCGGCTCGCTCGCCGCCGCGCAGCGCCGGATCGACAACGTCGAGGGGCTCCTGACCTCGCTCGCCCGGTTCGCCGAGAAGGCGCGCGACCGCGCCGGGCTCGCCGAGTACCTGCGCCGGCTGTCGCTCGAGACCTCGGACGAGCGCGAGGACTCCGGCGATCGCGTGGTGCTGACCACGCTGCACGGCGCCAAGGGCCTCGAGTTCCCGGTGTGCTTCCTGATCGGCGTCGAGGAGGAGCTCCTGCCGCACATCCGGACGCTGCAGCCGCAGGTCACCGACGTCGGCGTCGACCAGGCCGATCACGCGACCGACATCAGCGAGGAGCGCCGGCTGTGCTACGTCGGCATCACCCGCGCGCAGCGCAAGCTGTACCTGACCCGGGCGTGCACCCGCGTCCAGCGCGGCCGCTCGGTGCCGCGCACGCCGTCGCGGTTCCTGCTCGAGATCCCCGACGAACTGCTCGAGGTCAAGGACATCGCCGAGGAGGCGCGCCAGGCGGTGCCGACCGACGAGGTCCAGAGCTTCTTCGCGCAGCTCGCGCTCGACGAGTGACGCCGGGGCGGTGCTCGGTCACCGGCCGGGGCAGCCCTTGGGGTTCCAGCAGCTCAGCTGCGGCCCGGCGCCCGCGGCCTCGGTGCGCTGGAAGTAGTACGGCACGATCGCGGTGGTGTCGTTGCGGCGCGGCGGGAACTGCAGCGCGGCGGCGGCGTCGCGGATGCACGCCTCGACCAGGCGCGCGGTCCTCGCGGGCAGGCCGGGCGCGGCGGCGGCGAGCGACACGACGCTGCCGTCGCGGCCGATCACGAACGTCAGATCGAGGTGACCGGCGCGTCGCGCGTCGCCGAGGTGCTCGAGGTAGCAGCGCTCGATCGCGGCGCCGTACGGCCGGATCTCGGCGGAGATCTCGGTCGCGGACAGGAACGGCTCGAGGCGCACCGGGCGAGCGGCGCGCGCGGGGCCGGTGAGGCCGATCTCCCCGGTGGTCAGCGACGTGCCGGCGCTGGCCGGCGGTGCAAGCGCGGCGACCTTCTCGGTGACCTTCTCGTGCTGCCCGGCCGGCCGGCCGGGGGCGAGCAGCTCGCGGCGATCCGCCCCGACGGGAGCGGCGAGCGCGGCGACCACGAGGAACGGGGACAGGGCGAGGATCCGCATGGAGCCGACAGGTGCAGCGGCCGTACCACACCCAAGCACGTGAGATGACATGGCCGCAGCTCGGGCGAGACACGCGCGTGTCTACCAGGGGAGACAAATTTGACGGCGACGTCTCCGGACGGGGAGCGACGGTCGGGCTTCCCACTGCGCATCTACCGCCCTGCTTCACGTTGAGGAATATTCGTTCTGGCCCCGATTCTTGGTATGGAGTCGGGCATGAAGCACCCGGCCATCCTCTGTGGGCTCCTGCTCGTCGCCTGTGGCGGCGGTGGCAAGGGTCCGAATCCCGGACAACCCCTCGCGGCGCAAGACCCCAGGCCGTCACCGGCGGCGTCGGGCGAGGCGCCGGCGGCCGCACCGGATCCGGCGCTCGGGTTCCGGCTGCAGTACACCAACCCCGGCGGGATGTGGCTGCCGCAGCAGATGACCCTGCCGTTTCATGTCGAGACCTTCCACAACATGGGCGTGCCGATCGACGCCAAGACGCTGTCCGATCCGCTGGCCTCGCCGCTCAACGCGGTGGTGTCGCTCGGCGGCTGCACCGCGTCGTTCGTGTCGCCCGACGGCCTGATCGTCACCAACCACCACTGCGTGCAGGGCGCGCTGCAGCTCAACACCAACAAGAAGGCGGGCCAGAACCTGGTCGAGGACGGGTTCATGGCCAAGACCCGCGCCGACGAGAAGCCAGCCGGCCCGGCGCAGCGCGTGTTCGTCGCCACGGCGTTCAAGGACGTCACCCGGGACATGCGCGACGGGCTGGACAAGATCAAGGATCCGATCGCGCGCAAGGACGAGGCCGAGAAGCGGCTCAAGACGCTGCTCGCCGCGTGCGAGAAGGACCGGCCGAACGTGCGCTGCACGGTGCGCGGCTACTTCGGCGGCGGCATGTACATCCAGACCGAGAACCTCGAGATCCGCGACGTCCGCCTGGTCTACGCCCCGGCGCGCTCGGTCGGCGACTACGGCGGTGAGGTCGACAACTGGCGCTGGCCGCGCCACACCGGCGACTGGTCATTCTACCGTGCCTACGTCGCCAAGGACGGTAACGCCGCCGACTACTCCGCCGACAACGTGCCGTTCCATCCCAAGGCCTACCTCCACGTCACGACCGCCGGCCTCAAACCGGGCGACTTCGTGATGGTCACCGGCTACCCGGGCATGACGAGCCGCACCCGCACCGCGGCCGACATCCACCACGAGGTCGAGTGGGCGCTGCCCTACCGGATCGCGTTCGCCGAGGAGCGCTACAAGATCGCCGAGGCCCACCTGGCCGACGACGGCGAGACCGGCACCAAGGCCACGGTGCTCAAGCAGTTCACCCAGAACTTCCTCGAGAAGGACCGCGGCGTGCTCGCCGGGCTGACCAAGGGCGACCTCCTGACCCAGAAGGACGCGCTCGACAAGAAGATCAAGGACTGGGCGGCGCAGCCCGGCCACGAGGCGTCCAAGGACGCGATCGACCGGCTCGAGCAGCTCGGCGCCGAGCAGCGCCGCACCGCGCGGGTCGAATTCGATCGCCGCGCCGCGATCGAGGGCTCGCGGCTGCTCGCCACGGCGCTCAACCTGACCCGCTGGGCCGAGGAGCGCGCCAAGAAGAACGAGGACCGAAAGCCGGGGTACCAGGAGCGCGACCTGAACCAGGCGCTCGGCGGCCAGAAGCAGTTCGCCCGGTCCTACGACCGCACCCTCGATCGCGCGACGT
This sequence comes from Kofleriaceae bacterium, assembly GCA_036403075.1. Classification (GTDB taxonomy): domain Bacteria; phylum Myxococcota_A; class Polyangia; order Haliangiales; family Haliangiaceae; genus JABFXX01. The sequence continues at coordinate 11,594 of DASWRS010000234.1, read as the reverse complement.
TCCGGCTCGGCCTGGTCCGCGCGCTGCAGCTGCCCGAGGCCGATCGGCCCTGGCTGGCGACCCTGCTCGACGCCAGGAAGGGCACCAAGATCGACGAGGCGCTGATCGACAAGACGCTCGATGCCTGGTACGGCGCGCAGCAGCTCGAGGACGAGAAGCTCCGGCTCTCGCTGCTCCAGACCGGCACGACGGCGCAGCTCAAGACTTCGAAGGACCCGTTCCTCAAGGCCGCGCAGCGGATCTGGCCGATGGTCAAGGCCGAGGAGAAGAAGTCCGACGCCCGCCAGGGCGAGCTGCTGCTGGTCACGCCGGCGTACGTCGAGGCGATGCGGCAGGTGCTCGGCGGCCAGCTCTCGCCCGACGCCAACGGCTCGCTGCGCATCACCTACGGCACGATCAAGTCGTTCAAGCCCGAGTCGAAGGACCCGGCGGACCTGCCGTTCACCACCGCCCGCCAGCTCCTCGCCAAGGACACCGGCAAGGAGCCGTTCAACTCGCCCAAGCGGCTGCTCGACGCGATCAAGGCCCGCAACTACGGCCCCTACGCCGACCCGGCGCTCGGCGGCGAGCTGCCGATCGACTTCCTGTCCGACCTCGACATCACCGGCGGCAACTCGGGCTCGCCGACCCTCAACGGCAAGGGCGAGCTGGTCGGCCTGGCGTTCGACGGCAACATCGAGGGCGTCGCCTCCGACGTCGTGTTCAACCCGGCGACCACGCGCACGATCTCGGTCGACGCCCGCTACATGATCTGGACCCTGGACGTGGTCGACGGCGGCGACCACCTGGTCAAGGAGATGGGCCTCCAGCCCAGGCTGTAGCCGCCCTGCCCGGCAGGCAACGAGGCCTACGTCGGGGGCGGCCGTCTTGCCCGGCGCGCGCCGGCGCCACCAGCCAGAGGCCCGGTGAGCCGCTCGCGCGCCAGGCCCACGAAGCGCGCGTCGCTGTCGCCGGCGATCCACGCGCGCCCCAGCCGTGCCGCGACCACCGCGGTCGTCCCCGAGCCGACGAACGGATCGACGACGAGCTGCCCGGGCGCGCTCGACGCCAGGATCAGCTTCTCGATCAGCGCCTCGGGCTTCTGGGTCACGTGCGGCGTCTTCTCGGCCATGCCGTTACAGATCACCGGCTGCTCGATCACATCGCGCGGCTTGGCACCCAGCGGGTTGGGCTCCCAGCGCTCGCGTCTCGCGCGCTCGCCGCCATACTGCGACGACACGGCCTGGATCCGCGCCGGGTACCTCGTGGTGTGACCGTTGTACGGGATCCGGATCGCGTCGACATCGACCCGCGCGTCGGCCCGACGCAGGTGCAGGATCGACTCGTGCGACCGGCCCCAGTCGCGGCCCAGGTTCGCCTTGTTGCGGTAATACCAGACCAGCCACCGGCAGCTCGCGAACCGCCGCGCGCTGCGCGCCTTGACGTCGGCGAGGATCTCCGAGAACCCGCAGACGTAGGCCGAGCCGTGCGGCGCGAGCACCCGCGCGACCTCCGCGAGCCAGGCATCGCACCACGCGACGTACACCTCGACCGACGCGAACTCGTCCCACTCGGCCTTGGCGATCGCGTAGGGCGGGTCGGCGATCACGAGGTCGACCGAGCCATCGCCCAGCTTGCCGAGCAGCTCCATCACGTCCGCGTGCCACAGCTCGCCACGCCCGCGGACGCCCGGCTCCCTCGCTTCGCCTGGCTCCCCCGCTTCGCCCGTGACGATCGCGAGCGCGCACGTCGGACCTGCCTCGCGCAGGTCATGGGGGACGGCCAGCTCGCGCACCACGCGCGGGGGTCGCTTGGGCATTACGCCGCGCAGCCTAGCCGAGCTGTCTGACGCTTGACACGGCTTGATCAGCCCGCGGGTGCATGCCAGCGTGCCGCATGACCGCCGGCGTGCACCCCACCGCGATCATCGAGGACGGCGCCCGGCTCGGCGACGGCGTCCAGATCTGGCACTGGGTCCACGTCCGCGCCGGCGCGGTGATCGGCGATGGCACCTCGATCGGCCAGGGCTGCTACGTCGGCGCGGTCACCATCGGCCGCGGCTGTCGGATCCAGAACCACGTGTCGATCTACGACGGCGTGACGCTCGACGACGACGTGTTCCTCGGTCCATCGTGCGTGTTCACCAACGTCTTGCACCCACGCGCGCACGTGCCGCGCAAGCACGCCTACCGCGCGACGCACATCCACCGCGGCGCCACGATCGGCGCCAACGCGACGATCCTGTGCGGCATCGCGATCGGCGCCTACGCCCTGATCGGCGCCGGCGCGGTGGTGACGCACGACGTTGCCGCCCACGCCCTGATGATCGGTGCACCGGCTCGACGAACCAACTGGGCGTGCCGCTGCGGCGAGGCCCTGCCTGGCGCCGCTCGCGCGACCTGCGTCTCGTGCGGCGACGTCTACGAGCTATCGGACCTGGCGGCGCTCCTGGTCGCCACGGGCGCGCCGGCCGCGTAGCGCCGCGGCGTGGAGGCGCGGGGCATCACGGCTGGTAGTAGTGTTTGAGGCGCGACCACAGCTCGAGCGGGTCGAAGCCGAGCAGCGCGAACGGGTGCGCGCCGCTGTCCTTGATCGCCTCGCGCGCCCGGGAGGCGAGCGCCGAGGCACGGTCTCGCGTCGCCTGCGGCAGCATGCCGGCGATCGCGGACGCGGCGCGCCCGGCCAGCGCGGCAACGGCGGCGCCGCCGAGCAGGCCGAGCAGCCACGCGGGCGCCGGATCGATCACCACGCGCTTGGCATTGAGCTCGCGCGCGAGCTGGTCGGGCGCGCCGGTGAGGATCTTGAGCACCGTTGCGCGCTCGGCGAACAGCGCGATGCTCGGCCGCGCGAAGCGGTCCTCGACGGCGGCGAGCACCCGGCGGTAACCCTTGTCCCAGTCGCGCGCCAGCTCGGCCTCGGGGACCAGGTCCGAGATCGCGCGGTGGGTCGCCGCCCGGGCGATGTCACCGCCGGACTTGACCGCGATGATCGACGCGTGGACCGCGCGGCGATCGTCATCGATCACGTAGGCGACCAGCGCTGACCGATCCGGTACCAGCAGGTCGAAGGTCCGCTGCAACGCCTCGTAGCTCGGCGCGGGCAGCAGGTCGAGCAGCGGCGGCTCGGTCCACACGCCGTGCCCGGCATGGCGCTTGAACGCGCGCAGCACGATCAGCCCCTGGGCCACCAGGTCCTGATCGAGCTGGAGCTGGGCCTCGACCTCGGCGGAGACCTCGCCGATCAGCCGGCGCTCGATCACGATCACGGCGGCGACGTCGAGCATCCGCGCGTACTGCGCGAGCGCCCGCGGCGTGAGCTCGGAGCCGGGCAGCGGCACCAGCGGGCGTGCGCCCTCGCCTCGAACGATCAGGTGAACCAGCGTTCCGTGATCGAGCACGGCGAGCGCCCAGCGCGCGGGCGCGAGCACGCGAGGTGGCACGAGCAGCCGCCACCAGTTCTTCCAGTGCCGTGCGTCGAGGTCGCGGAGCTCGAGCTCGGGAGAGAGCACACTTCACCTTACCACTGCACCGCGACACCACCGCAACTTGCGCCGAGCAGCGAGCCGAGTGAGCATGCCGCGCATGACGAAGACCCTACTTGCAGCAGTGATCGTATGTGCATCTGCGGGGACCGCGAGCGCCGGTGGTCAGCCCGGCTCGTTCGGCGTCGGCGCCGAGTTCCAGCTCAGCGGGATCGGCGGCCTGTCGGCCAACTATGACGCCGGCAAGTTCCACGTCGGCGGCTTCCTCGGCTTCTTCGATCCGAGGGGCGTCAACAACACGACCGTCGATATCGGCGGGCGGTTCTTCTATCACGTGGCGTCGACCGCGATGTCGGACTTCAGCATCGGCGGCAGCCTCGGCATCCAGAGCATCTACGCCAACCCCGGCGACGTGAACTCGGCCCGGCTGACCAACCTGTTCCTCGAGCCGAGCTTCCAGATCCGCGCGTTCCTCGCGTCCAACGTCGCGGTGTCGTTCACCGGCGGCATCGAGATCGGTGCCGTCGACGCCTCCGAGGTCAACGTCACCGGCAACATCATCGGCGAGGCCGGCGTTCACTACTACTTCTGACCGGCAGGCGTGGGCGGCGGGCGACGCTCAGTCCTCGCCGCCACCGACCGCCGCGGCGATCGCGACGTCCTGGGCCTTGACCTTCGACGGATCGAACTTCCTGGCGCCCTCGAGCATCCGGTCGATCGTCCGGTCGAAGTCGGGCCGGGCGTCGTCCTTGCCCGCCTTGATGAACCGCAGCGGGTTGATCCGCGCGACCACGATCGGCTTCAGGTAGCCGCTGCTGAACCCGGCCTCCTTGAGCCGGGCGACCGCGGCGGTCACGGCCTCGTCGAGCTCGAGCAGGCGCTCGGCGTGGGTCTCGCGCAGCTCGAGGCTGTCCGTCATCGGCTCGGTGGAGAACGCCTCGGTGCGCGACACGACCGAGTTGTAGGCGCCGCCGGAGAACCGCGCGTTCCGCTCGTAGCACACGCCGAGCGTGACCAGCGATGCCTGCTCGAGCTCGAACGCGACGTCGGACTCGCTGGTGCCGGCCTTCTTGGGGTCACCGGCGATCGCGCGCGCCATGCGGATCACCTCGAGCGCCTTGTCCTTGAGGTTGTGCGCCTTCTCGGTGTTGAGCGCCAGGATCCGGAACGCGATCTCGGGCTCGGGCATGACCAGCGCGATCACGGTCCGGGCGCCGAGCGAGCCCAGCGCCGCCAGCCGGTGCATCCCGTTGGGTGTGATGAAGCCGTCGCCGTCGGGATCGGCGACCGCGATCACCGGATCGAGGAACCGGCCGACCTTGGGGATCACGGTGGCGAGCCGCTCGGCGTGGGTCTTGGACAGCTCGCGCTGGTACGGCGTCGGCTTGATCTTGTCGAGCGGCAGCGCGGCGAGGGCGACCCAGAAGCCGCCGAACGGCTCGCGGTAGGTCGCGAGCACGGCGCCGCCGGCGGCGTCGATCTGGCCGCGCAGGCGGGACACCTCGCCGGTCGGTGTGCCGGCGGCGACCTCGTCCGGCGCGAGGCCGACCGAGCCGGGTTCCGCCTTCTTCTTGCGCTTGCGCGGGGCGGCCTTGGGTTCCTTCGGGGTTGCAGTCCTGGCACGCGGCGACATGGCGCCACTGTAGTATCCGGATGGCGGGAAGTGGAGGGATCGGCCACGGTCGCTTGCGGTGGGGGGGAGCCGAGGTATGACGCAGCCCGTGATCGCCGTGACGTCGTTCCCCAAGGCCGAGATCAAGATCCTCTTGCTCGAGAACATCCACCCGGTCGCGGCGGAGGCGCTGCGCGGCGAGGGCTTCCAGGTCGAGGCGCTGCGGTCGGCGCTCCCCGAGGCCGAGCTGGTCCGCGCGGTGCGCGACGTCCACGTGCTCGGGATCCGCAGCAAGACCCAGGTGACGCCGGCCGTGCTCGACGAGGCGCGCCGGATGCTCGCGGTCGGCGCGTTCTGCATTGGCACCAACCAGATCGCGCTCGGCCACGCCAACCGCTGCGGCGTGCCGGCGTTCAACGCGCCGTTCTCGAACACGCGCTCGGTCGCCGAGCTGATCCTCGCCGAGATCGTGATGCTGTCGCGCCACGTCGGCGACCGCTCGCGCGAGGTCCACGAGGGCCGCTGGCGCAAGGTCGCCGCCGGCAGCCACGAGGTCCGCGGCCGGACGATCGGCATCGTCGGCTATGGCCACATCGGCAGCCAGGTCGGCGTGCTCGCCGAGTCGTTCGGGTTGCGGGTCGTGTTCTTCGACATCGCGGCCAAGCTGCCGATGGGCAACAACCGCGCGATGTCTCGGCTCGAGGACGTGCTCGAGATCGCCGACTTCGTAACGCTGCACGTGCCCGAGACCCCGCAGACCCGGAACCTGATCGGCGCCGAGGAGCTGGCGCGGATGAAGCCCGGCGCGTGCCTGCTCAACGCCAGCCGCGGCACGGTCGTGGGGATCGACGCGCTGGCCGACGCGATCCGCCGCGGCCACATCGGCGGCGCCGCGGTCGACGTCTACCCCGAGGAGCCCGAGTCCAACAGCGACGGCTTCGCGTCTCCGCTGCGCAACCTGCCCAACGTGATCCTGACCCCGCACATCGGCGGCTCGACCGAGGAGGCCCAGGAGGCGATCGGCCGCGAGGTCTCGGCGGCGCTGATCAAGTACGTCAACTCCGGCGCGACCACCGGCGCGGTCAACTTCCCGCAGATCGAGCTGCCGCTCGACCGCGGGGCGCACCGGATCCTCAACGTGCACCGCAACGTGCCGGGCGTGCTGCGCGACATCAACCGGATCGTGTCGGACCACAACGCCAACATCCGCGCCCAGGTGCTGTCGACCGACCCCGACATCGGCTACCTGGTCATGGACCTCGATCAGGATGTATCGCAGGACGTCAAGCGGGGCATCGCGGCGCTGCCGACCAGCATCAAGACCCGCATCCTGTTCTGACGGGGTACACTGAGGCGACGTGCATATCTCCGTGTTCGATATCTTCAAGATCGGCATCGGCCCGTCGAGCTCGCACACGGTCGGCCCGATGCGCGCCGCGCGGTGCTTCGCCGAGCGGCTCGACGCCGACGGCCAGCTCGCCGCCACCGCGAGCGTCAAGGTCGAGCTGTTCGGCAGCCTCGGCTTCACCGGCAAGGGCCACGGCAGCGACAAGGCGGTCGTGCTCGGGCTCGAGGGCGACGAGCCCGCCACGGTCGACATCGACCGCATCGCGCCGCGGGTCGCGCGCGTGGCCGCCGACAAGCGCCTGAGCCTGCTCGGCAAGCACCCGGTCGCGTTCGATCCGGAGACCCAGCTGGTGTTCCACCGCCGCGAGAAGCTGCCGCTCCACGCCAACGGCATGCGGTTCACCGCGCTCGACGCCGGCGGCGGCGCGCTCGCCGAGCGGATCTACTACTCGGTCGGCGGCGGCTTCGTCGTCGATCACGCCGGCGTGGCGGCGGGCGGCGTCACCTCGGCCGAGCAGGTGGTGGTGCCGTACCCGTTCAATTCGGCCGACGAGCTGCTCAAGCACACCGTCGAGCACGGCAAGAGCATCTCGGGGCTGATGCTCGACAACGAGATCGCGGTGCGGCCGGAGGCCGAGGTCCGGCGCGGCGTGGTCGCGATCTGGAGCGCGATGGAGGCGTGCGTCAAGCGCGGCTGCGAGCGCGAGGGCATCCTGCCGGGGGGGCTCAAGGTCCGGCGCCGCGCGGCCGCGCTGCACCGCCGGCTCAAGAGCGATCCGGCGGGCGCGAGCGATCCGCTGATGATCATGGACTGGGTCAACCTGTTCGCGCTCGCGGTCAACGAGGAGAACGCGGCGGGCGGCCGGGTCGTGACCGCGCCGACCAACGGCGCGGCCGGCATCATCCCCGCCGTGCTCATGTACTACCGCCGGTTCCTGCCCAACGCCGACGACGAAGGCACGCTGCGGTTCCTGCTGACCGCCGCGGCGATCGGCGCGCTGTACAAGAAGAACGCGTCGATCAGCGGCGCCGAGGTCGGCTGTCAGGGCGAGGTCGGGGTCGCGTGCTCGATGGCCGGCGGCGCGCTCGCCGAGGTGATGGGCGGCACGCCGGCGCAGGTCGAGAACGCCGCCGAGATCGGCATGGAGCACAACCTCGGGTTGACCTGCGATCCGATCGGCGGGCTGGTCCAGGTGCCGTGCATCGAGCGCAACGCGATGGGCGCGGTCAAGGCGATCAACGCGGCCCGGCTCGCGCTGCAGGGCGACGGCACGCACAAGGTCTCGCTCGACAAGGTCATCAGGACGATGTGGCGGACCGGCGCGGACATGAGCAGCAAGTACAAGGAGACCGCGCGCGGCGGTCTCGCGGTGAACATCATCGAGTGCTGACGCGATCCGCGCGTCGCGATGTGAGGTAGGCTGATCCGAGTGGAGATCGTCGGCCTCGAGCCGCGACGCAGCGACCTCGCACGCGGCATCGTGATCGCGCGGGGCACGCGGCCGCTCGACGTCGCGGAGCAGCGCGCGCTGTGGGAGGCGCTCGGCGCCGCTGGCGTGACCGAGCCGAGCGAGGCCGGCACCGACGATGACGACCGTGAGCGCCAGTGGCTCGCGGCGCCGTGGCTGCCGCCGTCCGCGTCCGAGGTCGAGCGCCAGCGCGCGGCGTTCGACGAGGCCGCCGCGGCGTACGGGCTCGATGCGATCTGGTGCGTCAAGGTCGAGACCGGCATCGACGGCGTGGCGTGGCTCGAGCTCGCGGCCGCGGAGGCGCGCACGCCGGCCGAGGCGGAGGACCCGCCGGCCGCGCCGGCCGAGGTCGTCGACGCGATCTTCGAGAACGAGGCCGAGGTGCTCTACAGCGCCCCCGACGCGCCGCCGGGCGACCCCCCCGAGGCCGGCGCGGCAAGCGCCGAGGCCGGCACCGGCGATGACGATGATGATGATGATGATGACGACGATGATGACGCCGACGAGGATGCGCCCGACGATCTCGAGCCGGGCGATGGCGTCGCGCTCGAGAGCCGCTGGCGCAACGGCGCGCCGCCGCTCGAGCACACCGTCGGGTTCCCGATGGAGCGCTACCCCGAGATCATCGACGACTACGACTGGGAGAGCTTCGGGATCGCGGTCAAGCTGTCGGGCGCCGCGCTGTCGGGCGAGGAGTCGGTGATCAACGCGTTCTTCGCGCTGTGGCTGTCGGTCTACCAGGACGAGCGGGTCGACGAGTTCGAGCCGTTCCAGCGCGCCGACGTGGTCCACGACCGCGTCCACCGCTCCGCGCTGATGTGGGTCGAGCGCTTCGCGGTGCCGGCGACCGCGTCCGACCAGGTCCACTTCCTGCTCTGGATCGTCGCCCGGATCCACGAGATCTTGCCGGTGACGTGGGCGAGGTTCGACGGCGTCGACGACGCGGTCAAGACGCGCGCGCTGGGCTCCGCCGCTGGACCGGCCGCCGACGAGCCGTTCATCCTCGCAGGCAACCCGCTCGCCGACCGGTTTCGCCGCCACGGTGAGGAGGCGGCGCTGGCGTGGGCGGTCGGCCAGAGCGTGTGGAGCCGGCGCGAGCTGGCCGGCATGCTGATCGAGGTCGCGCTCGGTCACGATCCGGACGACGCGTCGACCGCCGTGGTCGCCGAGCGCCTGCTGCGCCGCGCGCTGGCATTCGATCCGCGATCGGACGCCAGCGGCTATCTGGCGATCGTGCTGGTGCGCCAGCGCCGGCTCGCCGAGGCGATCACCCTGTCGCGCGGCGCGCCCAGCCGCGACGTCCGGCTCCTGGTCGTGGGCGAGATCGCCGAGCACGCGCCGGGCGAGCTCGACGCCGCGCTCGAGCTGCTCGACGAGGCCACGCTGGCCGGGACCGACCTCGAGGAGCTCTGCGACCTGGTCGGCAGCATCGCGCGGCACGCGCCGGCCTACCTCGGTGCGCTGCTCGCCCGGCTGCCCGGCGACGGCGCGCTGGTGCCGTACCTGTACAACACCAGCTTCTCGGTCGAGCGGCCGCAGGCACTGGCGATCTTGCGCAAGGTGCTCGCGCTGCCGGCGCCGCCCCGCGAGGCCGGAGAGGCGCGGACGGCGCTGGTCATGGCGTGGAACAACGCCTGCATCCACGCCCATGCGCTCGGCGACTACCCGCTCGCCGTCGAGCTCGCCGACGGCGGCCAGCACTACGGCCCGGAGAACCCGTACATCTATCACTCGGCGGCGTGCGCCTATGCGGCCGTCGGCCAGATCGATCGCGCCCTCGAGCAGGTCGCCCGCGCGATCGAGCACGAGTACGAGCACGCCGAGAAGATGGAGACCGACGCCGACCTGACGCCGCTCCAGAGCGATCCGCGGTTCGCCGGGCTGTTCCGCGACTGGCGGACCCGCCGCGCGGACCTCAACTGATCCCGCTGGCTCAGCTCGGCCGGAGCACGGCGCCGCTGGTGTCGCTGGCCGCGAGCGAGCGGGTCGACTCGTCGTAGTGGCTCCAGCACACGGGCGCGTACTGCTCGTCGGCGCCGAGCTGGATCTGCGGGCCGCGGACCGTGGGCGTACCGTTGACGAACCGCAGGTTGCAGATCGCCTTCTGGCTGCAGTACTGGCAGGTGACCTTGACCTCCTCGATCCGGTCGGCGAGCTCCATCAGGCGCTGGGCGCCCGGGAACAGCCGGGTCCGGAAGTCGGTGCGCAGGCCATAGCAGATCACCGGCACGCCGGGATCGACCGTGATCCGGCGCAGGTCGTCGATCACCGCCGGCGGCAGGAACTGCGCCTCGTCGACCAGCACGCATTCGAGCCCCGCGAAGTCCCTCGGATCGAGCACGGTGTCGTGATCGATCAACACGTCGGCGGTGGCCTCGAGGCCGCTGCGCGACGAGATCTTGTCCGAGCCGAACCGGCTGTCGAGCCGCGGCTTGACCAGCAGCACCCGCTTGCCCTGCTTGCGGTAATTGTGCGCCACCGCGAGCAGGTTCATCGACTTCGCCGAATCCATCGTGCCGTACCGGAAGTAGAGCTTGGCCACGGCGCCTACCCTAGATCCAGGGGGTGACATTGCCCGGAAGGCGAGGTAATTTGTGTCATCGCGAAATTAGTCATGGACGGTACCGCCAAAGGCATTTCCGATACTTCGCCAGAAGCTGACGAGTTGATGTTCCAGTTCTGGCGGCGCGCCACGCCCGCGCAGAAACTCCGCAAGATCTTTGGTATCGGCAAGATGATCAACGATCTGGTCCGGGCCGAGATCCGGCAGCGCTATCCAGGTGCGACAGCACGCGAGGTCGAGCTCCGGCTCGCGTCCCGCAACCTCGATCGTCAGACCATGATTCGCGCATTCGGTTGGGACCCAGAGCTCCACGGTCGGTGACCGTGCTGCTCGGTGAGCTGGAGGTTGCGCTCGATGTTGGACGCAGGCTAGACGCGCTTGGCGTCAGGTGGCTGGTCGGGGGCTCGGTAGCGAGCTCGATCCTCGGCGAGCCTCGCGCCACCGCGGATGTCGATCTGGTCGCCGACCTCCGGGGCCGCCACGTCGGCGCGCTGTTCGCGGCGCTGGTCGACACGTATTACATGGATGAGGATGCCGCGAACGCCGCAGTCCGGACGCGGGGTGCGTTCAACGTCATACAGCTCGCCTCGATGACCAAGGTCGACATCTACTGCAGCGATGATGGGCCGCTCGCGCGCGAGGAGCTCCAGCGCCGGATCTTCGTCGAGGTCGATGGCCAGCGGGTCCCCTGCGCATCGGCCGAGGACATCATCCTGCAGAAGCTGTTGTGGTTCGTCCAGGGCGGCGGCGTATCGGATCGACAATGGCGCGATATCCGTGGGGTGATCAAGGTACAAGGCGCGGCGCTCGACCGCGAATACCTCGAGCGCCATGCGATCAGCCACGGCGTGATCGAGCTGCTGAACCGTGCCCTGAACGAATAACCGGCCGGCCGGCGGCTACGTGTCCTTGATCAGGCGGCGGACGGCCTGGAGCGCCGGGATGCCGGTGACGCCGCCGCCGCCGTGGGTGGCCGAGGACGCCTGGTAGAGGCCGCGGATTGGCGTGGTGAAGTCGGCGTAGCCGGGAGCCGGCCGCATGTGGAACAGCTGGTTGGCCGAGAGCTCGCCGTGAAAGATGTTGCCGCCGAGCAGGCTGTAGGTGGTCTCCATCTCGTGCGGGCCGATGACCTGGCGGTGGAGG
>DASWRS010000233.1:0-10316 GCA_036403075.1 Kofleriaceae bacterium | reverse complement strand
GAGCAGCAGCACCAGCAGGAGCCAGGTCCGCCGCGGCCGCGGTGGCGCCATCGCCGCGCTCGGCCGAGGCGGCGGCGCCATGCCGAGCTTGGTCACCGGCAGCCGCTCCGACGAGGCTCGCAGCGCCTCCGACGACGTACCTGGCGCAGGCGCCCCCGACGGCGAGCGCGGCCGCTGCGGCTGCCCGGGCGCCGATCGCATCGGATCGAAGGCGTGCATCGCTGGCGCGCCCGGCGAGGACCGCGCCGCGTCGTGCGGGTACAGCGGCGGCTGCGTCCCCGGCGAGGATCGCGCGGGCGGGTGCGCCGACTCGCCCGGGCGGCTCACCGGCGGCGAGCTGGCGGTGAGCGGGCGCGGCTCCTGCGGCCCGGACGGCGGCGGCAGCGGCGGCGAGCTGGTGGTCCGCGCCAGCGGCGGCGCGCTGGCGGTCCGAGGGCGCGGCTGCTGCGGGAACTGCAGCGCACCCTCGCCCCACCGGAGCGCGCCGGCGCCGACCCCGGGCGTCGTCGTCTGCGGCGGCTTCCGGCGCTCGCCGAGCTGCGAGTCGCCCGGCAGCACCGCCTCGGCCCCGACCCGCGACGGCGTGATGCCCAGCGCCGCCGCCGGCGGCCGGCTGAACGACGCCATCGCCACGCCGGCGACCGATCGCGTCGGCAGCTGTGTCATGCGCAGCCGCTTGATCACCGCACGCACGGCGGCGAGCGTCGGCCGTGCCTCGGGCGTCTTGGCCAGCATCGCGTTGACCAGCTCCACCATCTCGGCGGGCAGCCCGGGCACGACATCGGCCAGCGACGCGGGCGGCTCCTCGGCGTGCTGCATCAGGATCGCGAGCGAATCGGCGAGCGTGGGGAACGGCCGCTCGCCCGCGAGGACCTCGAACATCACGATGCCGAGGGCATAGATGTCGGTGCGGTGGTCGACCCCGGTGCCGCGCGCCTGCTCCGGCGACATGTACTCGGGCGTTCCGAGCATCACCCCGGTCTTGGTCGTGAACGCCGGGACACCGTACTCCGGCATCAGCTTGGCCAGCCCGAAGTCGAGCAGCTTGACCTCGGGCCAGCGGCCGTCGTGGTGGACCAGGAACACGTTGTCGGGCTTGAGGTCGCGGTGGACGAAGCCGTGGTCGTGCGCCGCGATCAGCGCCGAGGCGATCTCGTCGATCACCGAGGCCGCCTCGCTCGGGTGCAGCACGCCGCGCTTGAGCCGGCGGCGCAGCGACTCGCCGACCAGGAGGTCCATCACGTGGTACGCGCGCCCGTCGGGCAGGGCGCCGTAGGCGAAGATGTCGATGATGTTGGGGTGGCCGATCTGGTTGACCGCCCGGGCCTCCTGGATGAACCGCTCGACCGCGACCGGCGTGCGCGACACCTCGGGCCGCAAGATCTTGATCGCCGCGCGCTTGCCGATCACGGGGTGGGTCGCGCTGTAGACCACGCCCATGCCGCCGTGGCCGAGCTCGCCGTCGACGATGTAGCCGCCGACGTCGGTGCCGGGGCCGATCCGCATCCCGATCGGATCGTCGTCGGGGCCGCCGATGGCATCGACCACGTCGGTCAGCCGCTCGCTGTCGCGGTGCTCTACCACCCGGCGATTCTACAGCGTCCCGAGGAACGCGATCAGCGCGGCGCGCTGCTGGCTGGAGGCCGCCCGGAATGCGTCGCGCGCGGCCCCGGCCTCGCCGCCGTGCCACAGGATGGCCTCGGCGAGCGTGCGGGCGCGGCCGTCGTGCAGGAACGTGGCGGCGGGCTGCACCACCTGGACCAGCCCGAGCCCCCACAGCGGCGGCGTTCGCCACTCGACCCCATCGGCGAGGAAGTCGCGTCGCGCGTCGGTGAGCCGGTCGCCGACGTCGTGGAGCAACAGGTCGGTGTAGGGGTGGATCGTCTGGTGGGCGAGCTGGGGGATCGCGTGGTCGCCGGTCTCGAGCGTCGGCACGTGACAACCGGCACAGCCGAGGTCGTCGAACAGCGCCCGGCCTTCGCGCGCCGCCGCATTTTGCGGCGCCGCGGCCGGCACCCCGATGGTCGACACGAAGAACACCGTCTGCTCGAACTGGTCGTCGGACAGGTCGCGGTGGCCATCGGTCTCGGGCAGGAGCTTGTTCGACAGCCCGATGTCGCCGGCGAACGCGGCGGCGGTCTGCTGGCGCAGGCTCGGCACGGTCGCCTTGTGGCCGAACCGGCCGCTCGCCGTCGCCAGCCGGTCGGGATCCCACACGCGGTTGAGCCGACCCGAGATCCCGTCGCCATCGGCGTCGTCCGGATCGGCGAGCGCCGCGAGCGCCGCGTCCGGCACCGCCTCGAGCAGGCCGAGCCCGAACGCGGCCTGGGCCTGGCGGTACGACATCCGGACATCGGCGCCGAGCGACGAGCCATCGGGCAGGTGCGGATCGACCCGCGGCTCGCGCAGCATCACGACCTCGCCGTCGGCGTAGCGCTCGGCGTGCTCGAGCCAGGTCTGCGCCACGATCACCTCGGGCAGGCCGACCGTCGCGTGGTCCTGGAGCTGCAGCCCGAAGCCCGGGACCGGGAGGTCGCCGCCGGGGACGTCGGGCATCCCGCCGGGGGTGCCGTCGGTCAAGCTGACCCGGATCAGCGCCTGTGACTGCAGCGCGCCGTTGCCGATCTGCGACAGGCCGCGGCCGTTGCCGCCATGGCAGGCGGCGCAGGCGTCGCTGTTGAACAGCGGCCCGAGCAGCGGGATCGGCCAGTGGAAGTTGAACGCGCTCGAGCCGAGCTGGAACATCGCTCGCTGGTCGATGGTCAGGTTGGCCGCCGGGTGCGAGAACGCCTCGCGCGTCCGATCGTCGACCGTGGTGTCGCCGCCCTGGCGGGTCTCGTCGCGGCCGCCGAGGTTGTCGCCGCACGCGGCCAGGACCCCCACGGCGATCGCCAGGCGCTTCACCACCGCCAAGCCTACAGGCGGCGCGGTCCGTTCGCCAGCGCGGCGCGCTGCCCTGGGCGCCGCTACCCGACCCGCTCCCCGGCGAGGAGTTGCTCGTAGGTCTCGCGGTCGCGGATCACGGTGTAGCGATCGCCGGTGACCAGCACCTCGGGCGCGCGCGGCCGGGTGTTGTAGTTCGACGCCATCGCCGAGCCGTACGCGCCGGCGGCGCCGATCCACAGCAGCTCGCCGGCCGCCATCTCGGGCAGCTCGCGGTCGCGCGCGAAGAAGTCGCCGGTCTCGCAGATCGGCCCGACGATGTCGGTCGTGATCGCCGGGCGATCCGGCCGGGACACCGGCTTCATCGGGTGGAACGAGCCGTACAGCGCCGGCCGCATCAGGTCGTTCATCGCGCCGTCGACGATCGTGAAGTGCTTGGCCTCGTTGCGCTTGCGGTACAGCACCTGGGTGACCAGCGCGCCGGCGCGGCCGACGATCACGCGGCCGGGCTCGGTGTACAGCGTGACGCCGAGCCGGGTCAGCGGCGCGAGCGCGGCGCGGACCGCGGCGCCGTACTCGGCCGGGGTCGGCGGCGGCGCGTCGCCCTTGCCGTAGTCGATGCCCAGGCCGCCGCCGACGTCGATGTGCTCGACCTTGATGCCGTCCTCGGTGAGCTCGCCGACCAGCGCGACCAGCCGGGCGATCGCGTCGGTGAACGGCGAGGTCTTGGTCAGCTGCGAGCCGATGTGGCAGTCGACCCCGACCACGGTCAGGCCGCGCAGCGTGTGGGCGTGGCGCAACAGCGCCCGGGCCTCCGCCATGCCGACGCCGAACTTGTTCTGCTTGAGCCCGGTCGAGATGTACGGGTGGGTCTGCGGATCGACGTCGGGGTTGACCCGCAGCGCGATCCGCGCCCGCGCGCAGGCGTCGCGCGCCACCCGATCGAGCACCTCGAGCTCCTCGGCGCTCTCGACGTTGAACGTGCCGATGCCGGCCTCGAGCGCGGTCTTGAGCTCGCGCTCGGTCTTGCCGACGCCGGAGAACACGACCTTGGCCGGATCGCCGCCGGCCTTGATCCAGCGCACCAGCTCGCCGGCCGACACGATGTCGGCGCCGGCGCCCAGGCCGATCAGGACGCTGAGGATGCCCAGGCTCGAGTTGGCCTTGACCGCGTAGCACACGCGGTGCGGGATGCCCTCGAGCGCGGCGTCGAACGCGCGGTACGCACGCTCGAGCTCGCCGCGGCTGTAGACGTAGACCGGCGTGCCGACGTCGCTCGCGATCCGCGCCAGCGGCACGGCCTCGCAGCACAGCTCGCCACCTCGATATTCGAACGGCTCGTTCATGATGGGGCGGGTTGTACCGCAAACCGCGTCGCAGATCCGGTGCATTCACCGGGTCGCGAGCGCGGCTTCGATCCGCTCGATCTCGGCGATCACGCGGGCCCGCGCCGGCCCGCCGATCAGATCGCGACGGTCGACCGCGCGCTCGGGATCGAGCCAGCCGGCGACGTCGGCCGCGAACCCCGGGTGCACCGCGCGCAACTCGTCGAGCGACAGCGCGGCGAGCTCGACGCCGCGCTCGGTCGCGAGCCGCACCAGGTGGCCGGCGACATCGTGGGCCTCGCGGAACGCGACGCCGCGGGTCACCAGGTAATCGGCGAGCTCGGTCGCGACCAGGTGGCCCTCGTCGACCGCGGCGCGCAGCCGCGGCACATCGAACTCGAGGCTGTCGATCATGCCACGCGCGACCGCGAGGCAGGCCTCGAGGGTCTCGACCGCGTCGTACAGCGGCTCCTGGGTCTCCTGCAGGTCCTTGTTGTAGGCCAGCGGCAGGCCCTTCACGACCGTCATCAGCGTGACCCACGCGCCGATCGTGCGGCCGGCCTTGCCGCGGAGCAGCTCCGCGAGGTCGGGGTTCATCTTCTGCGGCATCAGGCTCGAGCCCGAGCAGTAGGCCTCGCCGATCCGTGCGAAGCCGAACTCCGACGTCGTCCACAGCACCAGCTCCTCGCCGAGCCGCGACAGGTGGGTCTGGGCGAGCGCGATCGCCGCCACCAGCTCGATCGCGAAGTCGCGATCGCCGACGGCGTCGAGCGAGTTGCGCGTGACGCCCGCGAAGCCGAGCGCGGCGGCGACCCGCTCGCGGTCGATCGGCAGCGTGGTCCCGGCGAGCGCGCCCGAGCCGAGCGGGCTGACGTCGCCGCGGCGCGCGGCGTCGGCGAGGCGGCCGCGGTCGCGCTCGAGCATCGCGTCGTACGCGAGCAGGTGATGCGCGAGCCGCACCGGCTGCGCGCGCTGTAAGTGCGTGTAGCCGGGCATCAGCGTATCCACGTGCCGGCGCGCCTGTCGCAGCAGCGCGCGCCGCAGCTCGTCGATCGCGGCGATCAGCCGGGCCGCCGCGGCGCGCGCGTACAGCCGGAGATCGGTCGCCACCTGATCATTGCGGCTCCGGCCGGTGTGCAGCCGGCGGCCGGCCTCGCCGATCTCCTCGATCAGGCGGGCCTCGATGTTCATGTGAACGTCCTCGAGCGCGGCGTCCCACGTCAGCTCACCGGAGGCGAGGCGTCCCGCCACACTCCGGAGCCCGGCGCCGATCGCCGCGGCGTCCTCGGCGCTGATCAGCCCCTGGGCAGCGAGCATCTCGGCGTGGGCGATCGACCCCGCAACGTCGTGCGGCAAGAGCCGCCGATCGAAGCCGATCGAGGCATTGAGCGCGGCCGCCACGGGATCGAGCGCGCCCTCGAATCGTCGGCCTCTGGCACCTTTCGGTCCGGACATGGCGCGCAGTATAAGCAGCACATGACGAACACGCAGCCGGTGACGTTTCCATCGAGCGCGGGCGAGGCGAGCGGCATCCTGGCGACCCCGGACGGCGGCGGCAAGCCGCCCGGAGTGGTCGTGCTCCAGGAATGGTGGGGCATCAACGACCAGATCAAGACCGTCGCCGAGCGCTACGCAGCCGCCGGCTTCGTCGCGCTCGTCCCGGACCTCTATCATGGCAAGCTCGCCAAGGACGCCGAGGAGGCCGCCGCCATGATGCACGCGCTCGACTTCGGCAAGGCCGTCCAGGAGATCGCCGGCGCCGTCGCGTTCCTGCGCGACCGCAGCAACGGCAAGATCGCCGTCACCGGCTACTGCATGGGCGGCGCCCTGGCGTTCGCGAGCGCGGTCAACATCCGCGGCCTCGCCGCCGTCGTGCCGTTCTACGGCCTCCCCGGCGACCTCGACTGGTCCAAGGTCGACGCCCCGGTCCAGGCCCACTTCGCCACCCACGACGACTGGGCCACCGTCGCCGGCGCGCAGAAGATCAAGGACGCCGTCCAGGTCCCGATGGAGCTCCACACCTACGACGCCCAGCACGCCTTCGCCAACGAGCGCCGGCCCGACGTCCACCACCCCGAGGCCACCAAGCAGTCCTGGGACCGCGCCCTCGCGTTCATCCGGGCGCACACCGCGTAGCCGCCGGGCCCGCGCCCGCGGTGACGTCGCCACCCCGCTCCGGCGGCCGGCGTCCTGGCACAAGCGGGGCGAAGATCGCGGGCGACGCGTCCCGCTCGCCGTAGGGTCATGCCCTCGCCGTGCTCAAACAGTCCTCGCGCTGACGAGATCGCGTGCGCTGGTTGATCCGTTTCAGGCCGCCGTTTCGCTTCTTCGACGAGGAGCGCTGCGGAACAGCGCGCGGCGCCGGGACCGCCGGCTGCCGCGTCCTCTCGCCCGCGAGCCGCAGGACTCGGGTCACGACGATCTTGGTTGTAGTTTCCCGGTCAACGATAGTTTGGCATCTCCGACCTGCAACGTCACCGTCACGGATTGCGCCGCGATGTCGAGGGTCGCGTCGATCGCGTCGATCTCTGCAAGCAGATCGATCACGAGGTGAAAGGAGTGATCGCCTGTCCAACGACCGTGGGCTGCGATGATCGCTTGCGACGGTGTGCTCGTGCCGAAGCGTTCGACGCCATCGAGCCCGACGGCCGTGTCGAGGACGCGATCTGCCAGCTCCAAGCGTGCGCGTGCGCGCCCGCCATCCAGGTCATCGAAGTCGAGTCGCAGCGTCGCGAGTCCGAGTGGGTTCGCGGCGAACGTCAGGGTCCGGCCGGATATCTCACGCGCGCCAGGAGTGGTGTGGATCGTGTGAATCCGTTCGGCGGTTCGCGGCTGCGCGATGCGCAGAAGCGTCGCGTGGAGCGCGCGCGTCGCTTCTGGCGCGGCGGGCAACGACGTGTCGGAGCGGATCGCCGCGATTAGCAGTGGCGCGACTTCGGCCAGTTCGAAACCGCCGCCGGTAGTGACCACCACGAGATCCTTGTCGGGCCACACAACCAGGTGCTGGCCGCCTCGCCCGACGGCCTCGTACATTCCCGGCACAGACTTCGAGATCCACCAGCCGAGCCCATACGCTTCATCGCCAGCACCCGCGGAATGCGTCGAGGTCGCGGTGGCCACCCATGCGTCGGGCAGTAGCTGGGCGCCGTTCCATGCACCACGCCGCAGGTACAGAAGCCCGAACTTGGCGAGATCGCGCGGCCGCATGTACAGGTCCCCCCAGCCATCGGTGACCTGTTGCGGGTCTCTCCGCCAGTACACATCGGAGATGCCAAGCGGCTGGAACAAGACCTTCCTTGCGTAGACGTCCATCGGACTCCCCACGGCGCGGCTCACTGCCGCTGACGCAAGGTGGAAGGCCGGGCTGCAGTAACCGAACCGCGATCCCGGCGGCGCGACGCGGGGAAGCTGTAGCGCCGCGGCCACCCAGTCGGGGCGGCTGCGCATCGCAGACAGCTCCGGCTCACCGGGAGTGAAGCCACAGTCGAGCCCCGACGCCATGTCAAGCAGGTCGAGCAAGCGCAGCTGCGCCACCGGCCCGGTGTTCCCGAGGAAACTGCGGAGCGGCTCGTCCAGGCTTTGGATCTGCCGGCGCGTGATCGCAATCCCGACCAGCGTTGCCGTGATGCTCTTGGTCACGGAGGCGAGATCGTGGCGCGCATCGCGTGCGAACGGATAGAAGTACGCATCAACGATGAGGACACCGTGACGCACCAGCGTCAAGCTGTGAGCTCGAGCGTCGTGATCACGGAGGTAGGTCAGTGCGGCGTCAATACCTGCCGAGCTGACACCCTCCGACTCCGCGGTCGAAGTCTCCCAGTCGGGAACTGGCCAGCGTTCGCGCGCCGGTGTTGATTGGGCGCGAACCGGCTCGGTCACTGCGCGCGTGCACCCGAATCCACCGAGGCAGACGATCAGCATGCGTAGCAAGGTCGCCAACATCGCCGTGCGTGGCCGGTGCGCAATGAGCGGCAGGATCGGCAACCTGACCGCAGTCGTCGTCGGACGGGAGAGTCTGGACGAAGCGAGCATGCGCACAGGTTGTCATCATCGCGCTTGTGGGTCACCTGCCGAGGCCCCTTGACTGCGAGGCGAGCCATCGATCGGGCGAGCGCCGAGGGCGCGAGGTCGGCGGCAGCGCCTTGGTCGGCGAGACCTTGAGCTCCGCGAACGACGCGGGGCGACGTGCCGACGGCGTCTTGGTCGGGGGGGACCTCGAGCACAAGCCGGGCGAAGATCGCGAGCGCCGCGTCCGCTCGCCGTAGGGTCATCCCTCGCCGTGCTCAAACAGCCCTCGCGCTGACGAGAGCGCGTGCGCTGGTGATCGGGTGCAGGTCGCCGTTTCGCTTCTTCGACGAGGGAGCGCTGCGGAACTGCGCGCGGCGAGGGGACCCGCCCGCTGCCGCGTCCGCGGTGACGCCGGCGCCGGCCGAGCGTGGCGATTGCCGGCATCGGCAGTTTCCTGCGCGCATCGTGGGCACGTCGCGCGGAGCCTGCTCGCCATGGCTGCTGGAGCGTCATCTGTGACGGCTCTGCGAATCCCTCATGGCCCGAGGGAATTTGTCTGAGTGCCTGGTCCAGCTCGGCAAACAGATCGTGGGGCACGCATGATGCGCGAGGATCAGCCAGTTGACGAACCGGCCGCACAGCTCCTCGATCTCCGCTGCGCTTGCAGGCACTGCCGCACGCTCGGGCAATGACTCGAGCACCGGGCGCAAGGCTCCGCGCCGGTCGAGCACGATCATGCGTTCGACCGGGGCGCCACGCGCCGGCCATGCTCGCAGCGCGGCCATGTCATCGCTGGTCGCAACGTGAAACTCCCGCGGATCAGCCCCGAGAACACCACGTCAGTCCCGAGCTCGCTCTGGACATGGTGAAGCAGCGGTGCGATCTGGTCGCACCATGTCCGCGGGTCGACCTCCCGCGGCGCCGCGCCTCGAAGAACAGCCAGAACTCGACGTCGGAGTGCGCGTCGGCCTCGCCGCTGGTGAACGAGCCGTACATCAGCGCCGCCTCCTCAGCGTCTTCTGGACCGACACTGGCTCAATGCAAATCTAAATTAGCTCCGGATCACGAGTTCACCATCCGGGAGTAACATCGCCTCTACGGCAAGGAAGGTGGTGATACGTCCTTCCCGAGACTGGCGTTCGTGGGGGCTTTTATCAGACCAGCGCCACCACCGCCGCCACCGCCGCCTCCAGCGCTCCCGCCCAAACCGCCGGACTTGCCTCCAATGCCTGGTCCGGAGGCAATGCCCGCTGCGCCGTCACCACCATCGCCACCATTGATGGTATTTGCGAATCCGCCCGGTGCAGCGACAATCCCAATGCCCTGGCCGGAATCGAATCCTGCGTTGCCAGCACCACCCGGGCTGCCACCACCACCACCGCCGCCGCCATTTGCAACCACTGGGCTATTCGCCGTGATCGTCGGCGCATCAAGAGCGATCATACCGCCAGCCCCGCCGCCGCCGCCACCCGACGGGTCGTTGGCCCCGCCGCCGCCGCCTTCTCCCCCGGCGTAGATCCCGCCTCGCAGATCGATGTGGTCGCCCGCAATCAGCAGTACGGCACCGCCGCCATGACCCCTGGCGCCTTTCCCGGCTCCCTGTCCATCTTGTCCAGCGCAACCGCCTCGCAGTGCTGTGATCGTCGCAGTTGCAGCGCCCGGAGTACCACCAGAACCGCCGCCGCCACCGCCGCCGCCGTTCCCTCCGAACCCGGCGAAGTTGCCGCCTGCACCGCCGCCACTTGTACCAGGTAGTGCGCCGGCGGTGCACGTTGCCGGATCAGCTCCCGCGCCGGTTTCCGGAGTCTTGCCACGGTGACTTCCAACATCGATCATGGCGCCAGTCGTGATCGAACCGCTTGCGATCAGGATCAGGGGCCGCGTACCGGTTGCTCGGAATGCCACATCAATGACAATGTCGGTTGCGGCGATCACGCAGTAGTCCACGCCGTTCGTCACGGTCGCGCACAGCGGCGACCTCGTGGTGTCAATCAGAGTCGGCGTCTGCGAGCCATCTGTGACGACAAACGACTGAGTGGGTGCAGCTTCGAGACAAATGTTCAAGAAACTACCAAAGCACAAGCGGGCATCATCGCTAAC
>DASWRS010000232.1:0-37501 GCA_036403075.1 Kofleriaceae bacterium | reverse complement strand
GCGATCCGACGCTCGCGCTGCAGCTCAACAACATCCAGGTCGAGCTGCAGAAGGGCGCCGACGCCTGTGGCAAGGCGAACGACAAGCAGGCCGCCATGAACGGCGATCTCAACACGATGTCCGGCGCCATCGATGCGCAGTTCCCGGATCTGCGTGTGGCCGTCCGCGGCGGCTGAGTGGATTCGATGCAGATGGCTACTCACCGTCACTCAGCGTTTCGCGCTGATCCTCGGGTCGGTTTGCGAGTCGGGTGCTCCGGCTCGATGCGCGGGCGGCTCAGAGCGTGAACCCGCCGTCGATGACGTACCCGGTGCCGGTCGTGAAGCTGCTCTCGTCGCCGGCGAGGTGGACCGCGACCGCTGCGACCTCCTCGGCGGTGCCCAGGCGGCCGAGCGGCTGGCGTGCGATGAACATGTCGCGCGCGTTGCCGCCCAGCGCCTGGATCCGGCCCTGGAGCGAGGGCGTGTCGATCGTGGCCGGGCAGATGCAATTGCAGCGAATGCCCCGGGTGACGAAGTCGAGCGCGACCGCCTTGGTCAGCGCCATCACCGCGCCCTTGGTCGACGCGTAGAGGTAGCGGTTGGGGGCGGCCTTGCTCGCCGCCACGGCCGAGCCGATGTTGACGATCGAGCCGCCGCCGTTTGCCAGCATCGCCGGCAGGAACGCGCGGATCACGCGATGCATCGACTTGACGTTGAGATCGAACGAGAAATCCCAGTCCTGCTCCGAGCAGTCCAGGATCGTGCCGTGATGGACGAACCCGGCCGCGTTGAGGAGGACGTCGACCGGGCCCACCTGCTGTGCGAGCGCGGTGACGGCCGCGGTGTCCCGCACATCGAGCCGCGCGGTCTCGGCGATACCGTCCGCCGGTCCCGGCAGCGCGCGGTCGTCGATGTCGGTCGCGAACACGGCCGCCCCCTCGCGCGCGAAGGCGAGGGCGCAGGCCCGGCCGATGCCGGCCGCGGCGGCGGTCACGAAGGCGCGCTTGCCCTGGAGTCGGTTCGACATGGCCATCTCTCTGTAGTTGCGAGCGTTGCCAGGAGCGGCCTGCCAGGCCGCGCGCCATGGTAGCGGATCTGCGGCGTCGCATGCGTCGGAGGAGAGCCCGCGCATCGTGGAGCATGCGACCGGCGAAGTCCGGTGCGAACAGCGCATGCGCACCGTGGCTCGGTAGAGGCGATCGGCCCGGTGATCACGTGGCCGCGGAACAGCAGCCCTCGCTCACGGTTGCTCTCGGCCCGCCGGGCCTTCTATCCTCTCGCGATGCGCGCCCTCCTCATCGGCGGAACCGGTTTGATCTCGACTTGGATCGCCCAGCAGCTCCTCGATCGCGGCGACACGGTGACGGTGTTCAACCGCGGGCAAACGCCGGTGCGCGTGCGCGGCAGGCTGGAGATCCTCACCGGCGACCGCTGGGAGCCCGGCTCACTCGAGCGCGCCGTGGACGGGCGCACCTGGGATGCGGTCATCGACATGACGGCGTTTGCGCCGGAGAATGGCGATCAGCTCGTGCAGGTGTTCTGGGGCCGGGCGGCGCAGGTCGTGCTGTGCTCGACGGCGTGTGTCTACGGCGGTCCGGCGGCCGAGCTCCCCATTCGCGAGACGTCGCCCCGCCAGCCGTTCGGCCGGTACGGGGTCCGCAAGGCGGCGATCGAGGACCTCCTCCTCGAGCGCTCCGGCAACGACGGGACCGTGGCCACCATCCTCCGGCCGAGCTTCACGACCGGCGAGGGGGCGGTCGCCAACGGCATTCTGTTCGACGATGCGCTGGTCTCGCGCTTGCGGGCACGGCTCCCCGTCATCGTCATGGACGATGGATGCACGCCCTGGGCGATCGCCCACGCCTCGGACGTGGCGCGCGGGTTCGTGGCGTCGCTCGGCAACCCCCGTGCCGCCGGCAATGACTATCACCTCACGTCGCACGAGCACACCGACTGGAACGGCGTGTATCGCGCACTGGCCGAGGCAGCCGGTGCGACCGCCGAGATCGTGTATGTGCCGTCGGAGTGGCTGCGCAAGGTGGCGCCGCGGCGCAGCCTGGGCGTCTGGTTCATCTACCGTTTTCCGTCGGTGTACGACAACACCAAGGCCGAGCGCGACCTCGGCTTCTCGACCACCGTGCCGCTGGTCGAGACCTTCCGCCGCCAGATCGAGTGGATGGAGCAGAGCGGGAGGCTGCGCCGCGTCGACGAGGATCCCTGCGAGGACTGCCTGATCGGCGCCTGGCGCGCGGGCAAAGATCACATCGACGATCCCCGCTGGGTGGACGAAAACCCGTGGGGGAACAACACCGAGAACTGAGCTGGGTGCCACGCCTCGTGGACGGCCCCTCGACGCTCTACCACTACACGGTGGCGGCGGTGAACGGCGGCACGGCGTCGGCGCGTGCCGCTCCGCCGCCGTCGCCTGCGCCGCCCCCGATTGCTGCGACGCCGCCGCCGCCTTGTGCGGCGCGCCCGCCTCGCTCGGCGCGACCTGCTCGCTCGAGGCCACGGCGTGCCGCGGCACCGAGTCGATCGCCTGCCCCGAGACCACCGCATGCGGCGGCGCCGTCGCCGGCTCGTCGTGCACCTGCAGCAACGGCATCTACCGCTGCGCCCAGCTCACCCGCGCCGCCGCCGTCCAGGCCGCGCTCGTCGGCAAGTGGCGCGGCACCGTCACCACGCCCGGCTTCACCGCTCCGTATCCGGTCACCCTCTGGATCTACCCCGACGGCACCTACTGGCCCGACTCGACCGGCGCCTGGGCCGACGTCGCGATCGACTTCGGAGCGGTCACGCCCAACACCGGCGCGACCGCCGGCCTCACCGTCGACGACACCACGCTCCGCTTCACGTTCTACGCGTCGTGGTTCGGCTGCGCCCAGCCGATCGACTTCGCGCTGACCCGCTACTGACCGTCACCGCCGTTGCGTTCAAGCGCGCCGGAATCATCACTGGCGCAGGCGATCGCATTCGGGTGCCTCGTTCCCGGCGAGTGCACACGCCCGGCCCATCGCCCGGTAGCGTTCGGGGCTGCCCTGCAGCGCGACGGCTAGCAGCAGCCAGGCGCGCCAGTCGTCGGGGTGCGCGACGGTAGCTGCACGGGCATCGTCGGGTTCGATCGAGTGCGTGTGCGCGGCGTCGATCAGAAGCGCGAGCAGGTTCGCGCGATCGATCCTCAGCGCCTCGGACAGCGTGCGCATGGCCGTCGCTTCGTCCTTGAACTGGAAGTCCAGCAGGGAACGGGCGGCGAGCGCGTCGGCATCGCTGAGCGGACGCTCCTGGGTCGCGGTCTCGTGCACGCTCACGTCGATGCGCGGGAACGCGATCTTGCCGTTGCGGAGCCACGCCCGCAAGTCATCATCGAGCTTGTCGGGCGGCAGGTCGGGGAACACCTCGTCCCAGGCCTTCGCCCGGCGATCCTCCGACCGGTCGTTCAGACGCCCCAGGTAGCGGCCGAGCTGGTCGTGGCGCTCGTTGAGCAGGAACGAGAAGAGCGCCCAGCTCGCGGCGTAAAACCGTTCATCCATACAGTGCGAGTCCTCGCACGCAAACACCTTGGCGACCGAAGGCTGAGACTGCTCCTTGAGGGTGCGCGCGTGATCCTCGCGCGGGATGCCGATCTGGACCGAGGTCTCGCCCGGTCCGAAGTCTGCCATCTCGAAATAGGTCGCGATTCCCTCGCCGAGCCAGTGCGGCTGATTCCTGATGATCCCGAAGCTGATGACGTGCGTCAGCTCGTGGTTCATGACGTGCTCGCTGTCCTCGGCGTCCGTCGCCAAGAGGATCCCCGGTTGACGCGTGGGGTTCTGCGCGTCCCAGGCAACGGCGACGAACTGCGACGGTACGTACGCGGCGACCTCGCGCGCGCTGCGCAGCGCAATCACGAACGATCTCGCCTTCGAAGACGCTTGTCTCATCGTGTTCACGACGAGCTGGCGGCGCTGCTCCATCTCGCGCACGAGCTCGCGACCGCGTGCGGCCGGCGCGTCGGTCCACAACGTGAAATGCTCGCTCGTCACCTCGACCCATGCTGGACCGCCCCGGCTCGGCAGCGGCGGAATCGCCGGACCACATGCCACCAGCCACACCACCGCGCAGAGCGACCCGACCGTCTTGCCCATGGCCGGGGAGCATCCCCCCGCACGAGCGGGCGTGAGCTGGCGCATATCGCTGCAGGGAAGACCGCCGGCGCTCACGACCGGCGCAGCGTCCGCTCGAGCACGTCCTCCATCCGGCTCGTCATGCCGTCGACGTCGAGCGGCGCACGGCCGTCGATCAGCATCGGCAGGAATCGCTTCCAGTCGCCGGCCGGCAGCGCTGCGTACGTCAGCAACGAGTGGACGTCCCACTGCGAATCGACCTTGCGCCCGGCCTCAGCTTCATAGATCTGCCGGAAGCGGTCGGCGAGGTCAGCCGAGAACAGGAGGGTGAGGTTGAGGCGGTAAAGGCCGACGTCGATGTCGGGCGGTCCGACAGACGCCTGGACCCAGTCGATCACTCCGGTCAACCGCTCGCGCGACCAGAGCAGGTTGAAGTGCTGGTAGTCGCGATGGATGAAGCACGTGCGGGTCGGCCCGCGCTGCTCGGCGACCAGCGCGATGGCCTCGCTCCAGATCTCGGGACGGGGCGCGCCCTGGGGAGGCGAAAGCCGGCTGCGGTCGAGCCACGATTCGAACGGCTTGGCGTTGATGTCGAGGGCGTGGATGCGCGTGAGCGCTTGCGCCGCCTGCCGCAGCCAGCGCTCTCGATCGCGAGGCACCAGGTGCACGTGTCCCGCCACACGCGTCATGAGGACCGCCGGACCGCCGTCGGCTGCGTCGGTGGTCGAGCCGATCAAACGCGGCACCGGGAGATCGCTGCGCTCGAGGGCAGTGAGGATCGCCGTCTCCGAGGCCACCGCGCGAACGGCGTACTCGCGGCGCTCGGCGTCGGGCACCCAGCGACGCAAGACGAACGACCGGCGCCGGCCGTGCTGCACCACCGTCAGCCGATGGACCAGCGACGTGAGCCCACCGGTGAGCCGCCGCCATCCGACCACACGCGCACCGCGACCCAGGGTCCGCTGGACCCACGCCACGGCCTCGGCCGGAGATCGCGTCGGGGGAGGAATCACCTGGTCATCTTCATCCGAGAACGCGCCGGTAGATCCGTTCGCGGCCGTCGTCCTTGCTCGACGTCTCCACGAGCCCGCTGCCGCGCAACACGGGCCGTTGATAAGAGCTCCTGACCGTGCGTCTACACACAAGGTGCCGTGCGTCAACGTCACACCGAGCGACTCAACACACGCTGCGTCTTCGCGGAACCCGCGACGCCATGCGCCCCGAGTGTGACCGATCTCTCCAGGCAGTAGCTGAAACCTCATGGTTCCGATGCGGTGATCCGGCCCGGACGGCCCGGGCGCGGCGGGGATCGCCAAGCACCACATCCGCGTGCAGCGAGAACCGACGCCAACTCGCAGCGATCGAGGTGTGCTACGGCCGCGCGCTGCGCCCACAGCGAGCGGCCCCGCTCGCCGAGCTGTGGTCCGGGGTGCTAGCTACCGCAGGGGCACACGGTGCGGCTCTGTGCTTGCATCTCGCCGCGATGTGCCGGCGGCCGAGCTCGTCATCTGCAGCTATTGCGACACGGTCCATCGCCGGGTCGAGCCTGCGGGCCGCGAGACCATGCGATGCGTCACGTGTAACTCGCCGATCTACCGCGGCAATGGCGATCTCGGCGCCATGCTCGCCGTCACCGTCACGGCCGCGATCGCGTTTCTGATCGCGAACGCGCTGCCGCTGCTCACCCTGACGTCCGGCGGCCATCAGACCCGGGCGACGCTGTGGCACGCGATCGCGGCGTCCTACGACAGCGAGCTGCCGTTCGTCGCGATCGCGTTGACCCTGACGCTGATCGTCGCGCCGGCGATCGAGCTCGGCCTGCTGTTGTGGCTGCTCGTGCCGCTGTGCTTGCGGACCCAGCCGCTCGGGTTCACCTCCACGATGGGACTGCTGCGGACGCTGCGTCCATGGCGCATGGTCGAGGTGTTCTTCCTCGGCGTGATCGTGGCGATCGTCAAGCTTGCCACGCTCGCCACCGCCGTCCCGGGGTGGGGCATGTTCGGGGTTGCGGTCCTGGCGCTTGCGCTCGCGTCGCTGTCGTCGTTCGACCTCGGGGCGCTGTGGCGGCGCGCCGACGAGGTCGCGCCATGATCCGCGGCATCGACGTCGGGCTCGCCACCTGCCACAGCTGCGAGCTCGTGGTGCGCATGGGCGACGTCGGGGATCACGCGGGCGCTGCCTGCCCCCGGTGCGATGCATCGCTGCGGTTCCGCAAGCGCAACGCCAGGACGCACGTGATCGCGCTCCTCGTCGCCGCGGTGGCGCTGTACTTCCCGGCGAACGCGCTGACGATCATGTATACGGAGCAGTTCCCGGAGCGCCGCGCCGACACGATCTTGTCCGGGGTGAAGTTCCTGTGGGCCCGGGGCTCGTGGGGACTCGCCATGATCGTGTTCACGGCGAGTATCCTGGTGCCGGTCTTGAAGCTCGGCGCGCTCGGGTTCCTGGTCGTGTCCGCGACGCGGCACTCGGCGTGGCGGCCGCGCGCGCGTACCCGGCTGTATCGCGCGCTCGAGGTCATCGGCCACTGGTCGATGCTCGACGTGTTCGTGGTCGCGCTGCTGACCGCGGTGGTCCAGCTCGGGCGGTTCGCCCGGGTCGCGCCCGGGCCGGCGGTGCTGCCGTTTGCGGGTGTCGTCATCCTCACGATGCTCGCGTCTGCGTCGTTCGACGCGCGTGCAATCTGGGATCGAGGTATGCGTGAGTGACCCTGTAGACCCTAGATTCAAAGACTTGCCGGCTCCGGTCGGCCGCCGGCGCAGGCGTGGCTGGCCGTCCGCCGTGTGGATCGTGCCGATCCTCGCCGTCGTCGCCGCCGGCGCGCTGGCGATCCGGGCGTATCTGGGGGCGGGCCCGACCATCGAGATCACGTTCGATAGCGCCGAAGGCCTCGAGGTCGGCAAATCGGACGTTCGCTACAAGAACGTGCCGGTCGGCACGATCAGCAGCGTCGAGCTCACCGCGGATCAGCGCGCGATCCTGGTGACGGTCAAGCTCGACAGTGGCGCGGCCAGCCTCGCGGCCAAGGACTCGCGGTTCTGGGTCGAGCGGCCCCGGATCGGGGTCGGCGGCGTCTCGGGGTTCGGCACGTTGTTGTCGGGCGCGTACATCGGGGTCGACCGCGGCACGTCGAAGGACAAGGCGGATCGGTTCGTCGGTCTCGAGAAGCCGCCCGGCGTGACCCACGATCAAGTCGGTCGGCGATTCCGGATCACGGCGACCGATGCCGGCTCGCTCGGCGTGCAATCACCGGTCTATCTGCGGCGCCAACAAGTCGGCTGGATCTCGACGCTCGCGCTGAGTGCCGATGGCAAGCGCATCGATATCGAGGTCTTCATCAACAGCCCCTACGATCGCGACGTCACCGATACGGCGGTGTTCTGGAATACCAGCGGACTCGACGTCTCGATCGATGCCTCGGGCCTTCATGTCGATACCCAATCACTGGCGACCGTGGTCGCCGGCGGCATCGCGTTCGGGTTTCGCGACGGCGACCCGCCGGGCCGCCCGGCCGCCGAAGGCGCGCAGTTCAACTTGTTCGATGATCGCGCGCACGCAATGGCGCGGCCCGACCCGGCGGGGCTCCCGCTCGCGATGCGGTTTCACCAGCCGCTGCGCGGCGTCGTCACGGGCACGCAGATCGACTTCGAAGGCGTTCGCATCGGACAGATCGATACGATCAACCTCGGCTACGACGCGATCACCCATGAGTTCTTCTCCGACGTCGACGCGACGGTCTACCCCGCGCGACTGGGCGCGGCCTACACGGCGCTGGTCGACGAGGGCCAGCGCCGCGGCAAGACCGGACCGCAGATGCTGCAAGCGCTCGTCGCGCGCGGCTTGCGGGCGCAGCTCCGCTCTGCAAGCCTCATCACCGGCCAGCTGTTCATCGCGCTCCGCTGGTTTCCAGGCGGACGCGCCACGGCTCCCGTCGCGGAGCGCGACGGCGTGTGGGTCGTGCCCACCGAGCGAGGCGGCACGGACCAGATCCAGGATCAGGTCGAGAGTATCGTCGCGAAGATCGACAAAATCCCGTTCGATGCGATCGGCGGCGACACGCGCGACGCGATGCACGCGGCGACCTCGCTGCTCGGCCACCTCGATCGCGACGTCGTCCCGACGGCGCAACAGGTCGTCGGTCAGGCCGGCGCCGCGATGGCCGCGCTGCGCGAAAGCCTGAGCGCCCTGCGCGACAACGTCGCGGCCCCCGATTCGGCGATCCAGCAGACGACGCGATCCACGCTCGAGCAGCTCGAGAACGCCGCGCGCTCGCTGCGCGGGCTCACGGATTACCTGCAGCATCACCCCGAATCGCTGCTCCGCGGCCGCGCATCCGGCGCAGAACCCAGGTGAGTCCATGAAGTCGCTCGTCCTGGCGTTGCTCCTGGTCGCGTGCCGCTCGGCGAACAGCGAGTACTACACGCTGGTGTCACCGCCGAGCGAGCGGCCCACACCGGTGACCGAGGCGTTCCAGGTCGACGTCCTGCCCGTCGATGTGCCGCCCGAGGTCGACCGCCCCGAGATCGTCGTGCGCGAGGGTCGCGGCAAGGTGACCCCGGTCGAGACCCGGTCGTGGATCTCGCCGCTGGCTCGCGAGCTACGCCATGCCTTGTCCGACGACCTCATCAACGCGCTTCACGTGCGCGATGTCGCCGGCGCGACGCCCGTCGCGGGCATCCCGACCTACCGGATCAAGCTCGTCGTGCAGCGCTTCGATTCAAGCCTCGGTGCACGTGCCTCGATCGAGGCGATCTCCACGATCCGGGATGCGAACAGCCAAGCGCCCGCGGTGGTGTGCTCGCACCGCGCGAGCGAGGGAGCTGGCCCAGGCTACGAGCAGCTCGCCGAAGCGCATCAACGCGCGGTGGCGGCGATCGCCGCGCAGGTCGCAGCGACGATCCGCAGCATGCAAACCGGCGCCGCAACCTGTCACACCCGAGCAAGCGTCCTCCGCCGGCGGGGTCCATCCCGCGAAGCGCAGGTTGCGCTGGCCGGAGAACTGGGCGCGATGGATCGCACCGTACATCGTGACCGCGAGCCGCTCGCCGAGCACGACACCGCAGGAGAACTAGCGATGCGAGACACTCCACGGTCGACGACGCCAGCTGCAGCTCTCGTGGGCGTCGCTGTCGTACGAGGTCGAGTTTCGCGATGCTTGCCACGTCCACGACGCTCGCCCGGCGCCGGATTACTTCTGGTCGACGAAGTAGGATATCTGCCGTGCAATGGCCGCACTGCAGAGATCCTGTATGCCCTCGTCGAGAGCAGCGGCGCGACGCGCCGGAGAGGTTCTCGTCGATGCGGTGCAGGCGGACAAAGGGATCGAGGACGAGCAGCTGCGCGCGTAGTTCGGCGACGGCGGCGGTGACCGCGTCGCAGCTCCCGGCGGGTCGCGGCTGACGCGGCGAGCTCCTTGCATCCGCATCGGGATCGATGCGTCATCACCTGTACCTCTCGCCCGGCATGTTCGGGTTCGGCCAGCTCGGTTCGTACAACTACTTCGCCCATGTCGAGCGCGAGCTCTCGGCGCGGTTCGGCGCGGCAGGTCACGAGCTGGTCGTGCATGGGATCGTGGATCTACCCACGGCGTCGATTCGCAGGCGCGCGACGCGGCTCGCGAAGGTCGTCGCGCACACCAGCGGCGGCGCCGAGAACGAGCCGATCCACCTCCTCGGTCACTCGACCGGCGGGCTCGACGCACGGCTCGTCGCATCGCCGGCGACGCGATCGATCTCGGGGGCCACCCTCGCGTGGTTGCCGCGACTGCGCAGCCTCACCACGATGAACACGCCGCACTTTGGAACCCCGCTCGCGAGCTTCTTCGCCACCGCGCACGGGCAGCGCGTCCTCGAGGCCCTGTCGATCCTGACGGTGGCGGGGCTATCGCTCGGCGCCCAGCCGCTTGCCGCCGCGAGCGTGATGCTCGGTTTCCTTCACGGCAGCGACAAGGTGTTTCCGTTCAAGCTGCGGATGCTCGACCGGTCGGTCGAATCCGTGGTCGGGATGATCGACGACGCGCGCTGCCCGGAGGTGCGCACGTTCTTGTCGGGGATCAAGGAGGACCAGGGATCGATGGTCCAGCTCAGCCCCGAGTCGATGGACCTGGTCACGGCCGGCTTCGAGGATCGCCCGGGCGTCGTGTACCAGTCGAGCGTGTCGATGGCCCCGAGCCCCAAGCCGCGGCGGTGGCTCGAGACGTTCGGACATCCGTGGCGCGCGGTGTCGCTATCGCTGTTCTTCGCGCTCCAGCGCCTCACCGCCGGGCACGACGTACGCTACCCGTGTGCGGCGATGCGCGACGACACGCCGTGGTCGGGGGATGCGAACGAGGCGTTCCTCGCCCGGGCGCTGTCGGGATCGCCGTCTGTCGCAGCCAACGATGGCGTGGCACCGATCCGCTCGCAGGTGTGGGGCACCGTCGTCTGGGCCGGCCTCGGCGATCACCTCGACGTGCTCGGCCACTACCGCGACCAGCGCGAGCGCGAGACCGTGGCGCCCGAGCTTCGCCATGTCGACTGGCTCACCAGCGGCTCGGACTTCGGCCCGGTCGAGCTCGCCGCGCTGATGGACGCGATCGCGACCGGTATGCTGGACGCCTCCTGACGTTCGCGCGAGCCGGAAACGTGGTGAACTGGTGCATGATCACGATCAAGATCACCAACGTCGAGCACGTCGTGGAAAACCAGAAGGGTTGGTTCGTCGCCAACGTCGTCGGCGCGTTCGTCGATCTCGAGGCACGTGTCGAGGACGTCGTGATCGAGAAGCTGCGCGAGGCGCTCCGGCGCGAGGGGGTCGAGGCGGTGATCGAGCGCCGGGACGGCTGAGTAGACGAGCTGCGCGCCTGCGCACATCCGGAACGCGGATCGGGGCGAGACCGAGGCCCGCTGCGTACATAGACATCGCGCTCATCGGCAATTCAAAATTGCATATGGGTCGGCAGACAACGAGATAGCGATCCGCTAGGTTGATCCGCGATGAGAGTCGTCATATTGAGTGTCGTGATATTCGTCCTGACTTCAACCGCACACGCGAATGTGCACTGGGGCACGATCAGCAACGGAAAGTTCTATCAGGTGAGCCCTGCGCCGGACGGCTATGTCGATCAATATCCGAATGACTTCACCTCGGGGACCAAGCTGACCGACGAGGTTCGCGGCGCGTCCTGGCCGCTCGACGGCTGGATTGGCTGGCTCGCCAAGCCAGTGACCATCGTGCTCGATCTGGGCAGCTCCTACGCGGTCTCGGACGCACACCTGGGCCTCGCCAGCATACGGG
The DNA here is from genome assembly GCA_036403075.1 of Kofleriaceae bacterium. GTDB lineage: Bacteria > Myxococcota_A > Polyangia > Haliangiales > Haliangiaceae > JABFXX01. The sequence continues at coordinate 26,142 of DASWRS010000232.1, read as the reverse complement.
CGTGGGGGGTCGGATTCCCGACCAGCGTCGCGATCTCGACCAGCATCGACGGGGCCAGCTGGACCCCCTATGGGACCTCGACGGTTCCGAGCGATCCGGCCGACCAGAGCTGGGCGACCGCGACGGCGACCGCGTCCGGGTGGGTCAACGCGCGCTACGTCCGGTTCGTGATCCCCGCGACAAGCTACCTGACGTTCGTCGACGAGATCTGGGTCAACGGCTCGGTGGTCGACTCGGCCAAGCACGTGCCCTCGACCTTCTATCAAGGTGCGTTCCCGGTGGAATCACACGGCTGGCTGGACATCGGATCGTTCGAGGCTGACACCGCATGCCCGCTGGACATGGTGCTCTGGTATGCGAACTGGACGACGCCGTTCGAGGGAGGGAACAGCGATCCCGGCGACTTGATCTCGCGACTGATCGGCGGTCGGTTCCTCGAAGTCGGGTTCCTTCCGGAGCACGCGACCGCGGCGCAGATCGCGCAGGGACAGTACGATGGATTTCTTCGGAGCTGGTTTGCCGCGCTGGGCCGCCGATCCGTCCCGGTGTGGGTGCGCCCGATGAACGAGATGAACGGTTGCTGGACGGGCCCCCTACCGTACGGCTCGGGTTCAGGGCCCACGGCGAACTGCAATGCCAGCTCCCCGCTGCACTACGGGCGTGATCCGGCGAACTATCGGCGTGCCTGGCGGCGCATGTACAACATCGCCGAGCAGGTCGGCGCCACCGGCCCGGACCAGATCTTCGTCTGGGCACCGGGTTCGTCGCCCGACGCGGGCAATCCACAGGATCCCAACGATCCCGATCGGATCTCGAGCTACTACCCCGGTCCGCAGTACGTCGACTGGGTGGGTGTCAGCGCGTACAGCTCGGACGCCACGTCGCTGGACTCCCTCGTGCAGGGGATCGATAGCCAGTACGGCAACGACAAGCCGCTGATGATCGCCGAGGGCGGAAACTCGGACACGACCCCGTCGCGACGTGCAGCCTGGATCGACGGTTGGTTCGCGACCCTCCGGGGCGGCCGCCCCCACATCAAGGCCGCGGTGTGGTTCAGCAGCACGCAGCCCGACCCCACCACGGGCGCGCCCAACCTCAGCGCGCTCCGCCAGGCCAACGATCCGGGCAAGCTCGCGCTGTCGGCGTACGCCCGCGGCTGCCGCGCGCATTGACCTGAGAAGCGCCCAGCCCGCGAGGATCAACTCGGAGTTGAGCGCTCCACGCGCTTCAGGATCGCGGCGGCGGCGACCGGCTTGCTGATGGAGCCCGCCTGGAAGAGCGTCGTCGGTTCGACGGGCGTCCGCTGCTCGGCGTGCGCGAGGCCGTACACCTTCGCCCACACGACGCGGTAGTGGTCGACGACCGCGACGCTCAGCCCGTGCACGTGGTGCGCCCGCATGCGGTCCGCGAGCCAGCGCCGCGAGCACCACGCGGTGCGGACGGGAGGCCGCGGAGCAGTTGCTCGGGACGCCGAGGTGGGTGTAACCATCGCATTGCAAGGGCCCAGCTGAGATGTCGACGCTCGCCGGTCGACGCTGTTACCGAGCTCGTGGGCTTCCTTCAGAATCGTCGGCCCAAGACCCCAAGGAGACAAGTCATGAAGCTATACATCGACGCATTGGTCGGGAGCGATCGGAGCTCGACCGCGCGACGCGACGCGCGGAGGGGTGAATGGCCCGGCTTCGCCGGGCCAGAGGGGGCGGGAACGCCCCTTATCGATCGAGGCGGAACAGGAACCGTTGACCGAGGGTCAACGCGTTTCTGTGTAGTGCGCTCGCTCGTTGTGCTCGCCACGCTCTGCTGCATCGGGCTTCCGGCACTGGCCCAGCAAGCGCCGCCACCGGCGGAGCCCGGGTGGGCCAAGGGGCGTCCGAAGGCGGATGCCGCCATGCAGATGGCGCCGATTCCGGTGTTTCCGATTCCGACCGCACCCGACAAGCTCCCGACCTCCAAGTTCAAGTTGCCGCCTGGCTTCAAGGTGGAGACGTGGGCTTCGGGTGTGCTGGACGCGCGCGGCTTGCGCGAGGGAGCGAAGGGCAACATCTTCGTCAGTTCGCTCTTCGTCGCGAACAAGATCTATGTGATTCCGCAGCAAGGCAATCACCAGCCCAAGGTCATCATCGACAAGTTGCCGATGGCCACGGGCATCGAGTTTCACAACGGGAGCCTGTACGTTGCGACCAACACGAAGATCCTGCGGTACGATAACGTCGAGGACAAGCTGGACAACCTCGGCGAGCCCAAGGTGCTGTACGACAAGCTGCCCGGTGGCAGCGATCACAGCTGGAAGTACCTGCGAATCCGCGACAACAAGCTGTACTACGCCATCGGCGCGCCCTGCAACATCTGCGATCCGGGCCAGTACGCGAAGATCTACCGCATGAACCTGGATGGCAGCAACATCGAAACGATTGCCTCGGGCGTGCGCAACACGGTGGGCTTCGACTTCGACCCGAAGACCGGTGACCTCTGGTTCACCGACAACGGACGCGACTGGTTCAGCGAGGAACTGCCGAACGACGAGCTCAATCACGTGACCAAGCCCGGCAAGGAGCATTTCGGCTTCCCGTTCTGCCACCAGGGCGACATCCCCGACCCGGAATTCGGCTGGGGCAAGTCGTGCGACGAGTATGTCAAGCCGGCTACCCTCCTGGGTCCGCATGCGGCCGCACTCGGCCTGACGTTCTATCGCGGCAAGATGTTTCCGGCCAAGTACCAGGGTGCGATGTTCATCGCGCGCCACGGTCCGTGGAACCGCACCAAGAAGTATGCCGACGTCTCGGTGGCCTGGCCCGACGGCAAGGGAGGTGCGCGGGTCGAGACTTTCATGACCGGCTTCGTCGAGAACAACAGCTATCTCGGTCGTCCGGTGGACTTCCTCGTGCTCAAGGACGGATCGATGCTCGTGAGCGACGATCACGCGGGGGCCATCTACCGCATCAGCTACGGGAAGTGATGACGAGGTGGGCTGCAGGCCTGTTGTCCGGCGCGGTGGTGGTGGCGCTGGCGCTGGTGGTGGTCTCTCCGCAGATCGGTGGGCAGAAAAAGACCCCGGCAGCCCCGGCTACGGGGAGTGGCGCCAAGGCGACTGCCACGGCGCCCGCGGCGACGTCCTACGCGCCCGCGGCGACGTCCTACGCGCAGCGCTTCGCCGCCCTGTGCGCGGCTTGTCATGGCGCCAACGGGCGCATTGAAACGCCGCTCACACCGGTGCTGGCCGGCCAACCCTCGCTGTATGTGATCACGCAGCTGTTCCTGTTTCGCGAGGGCCGGCGCAGCAACGAAGCCATGACGGCAGTGGCCAAGACCCTCACCGACGACGACCTGCGGGGCTTTTCCGAGCTCATCGGGAACCTACCACCCGTTCCTCCCCCGCCACCGGCCACACCGCCCGACCCGATCCGGATGGCCAGCGGGCGGGCGCTGGCGGAGCAGCACAAGTGCGTGTTCTGTCACGGTGCGGGCCTGGGTGGTGGCCAGCAGGTGCCACGCATAGAAGGCCAGCACGAGGATTACCTCAAGGTGAGCTTGCGCGGCTTCCACGCGGGCTCCCGCCCAGGGTACACGCAGGCGATGACGGCAGCGGTGAGCCAGATCCCGCCGGAAGACTTGGACACCCTGGCGTACTACGTGGCACGGTTCCGTGGCCCTGCGGAAGCACTCACCGGCAAGTGATCGTGTAGCGCTCCACTACAAACGCGCTCGCCGACCGCGTCGAAGTCAGCCCACGCGGGGCGCCGGTCGCAGCGTCGCACTTGGCCTCGCGGCCAGACGGCGGTCCGGATCGGCCGGTCGCGCCGCGCCGCGCCGCGCGTCACCTACACGGGCGTCCGGCCACGGCCGCATCATCTCACAACACGATCAAGACTTGGAACTTCCGTGTCGTGCGATACGGAGCTACCTCCAGGCATTCCGGATTCTGGTGGGTATTTACACACCTCAGGATCATCAGCATGCAATCGCATGTTCTCTGTTAGTATGCGCGCATGCGAAATCGACTTCCAGATGTGGTGCTCTTGCTCATTGGCAGTCTCGTGTCGGCGCTGGCAGTCGGCTGCATCCCCGCGAACGATCCCGACGACCGCCCGGCCAGCGAGCCCGCGACCAGCGAGATCGCGGCCGCCCCTCGCCTGCTGTTCAACATCACCGGCATCGTCGGCACCGGCCAGAGCCTGTCGGTCGGCGCCGAAGCCTCGGCGTTCACCAACGCGGCCAGGCAGCCGCACTTCAACAACCTCAAGCTCGCGCTCAACGGTACGGTGGTGCCGCCGTTCAACCCCAACGCCCCCGCGCTGTCGCTGGTGCCGTTCGTCGAGCCGATCCGGCCGCTGGCGACGACGTTCCCCAGCGCCTACCCGGCCAACCTCTACGGCGAGACCCCACACGCCGCGATGGCCGCCCAGATCACACAGCTCGCCAAGCAGGCCGGCGCGCCCGACTACGTCACAGCGCAGACGGTGGTCGGCGAGAGCGGCCAGGGCATGTCCGTCATCAACAAGACCGCGACCGAGGTCAACAGCGGCGGCACCAGCACCGGGCGCGCCTACAAGGCGACGCTGTTCGAGGCCGGGGCGATCAAGCGGCTCGCCAACGCCTCCGGCAAGACCTACGGCATCGGCGCGATCGTGCTCACCCACGGAGAGACCGATTCCGGCAATACCGGCTACGAGGCCGCGATGGTCAAGCTGTGGTCCGACTACAACGCCGACCTCAAGGCGATCACCGGCCAGACCGAGCCGATTCCGATGATCACGTCTCAGCAGCACTCGTTCGGATTCGTCGCCGGCCAGACCCAGGGCGCCTCGCCGGCCACGCTCGCCGAGTGGAAAGTCGGAATCGACAATCCCAACAACATCCTGTGCGCCGGTCCCAAGTACCAGTACGCTTACGCCGCCGACAACATCCACCTCGTCCCCCAGGGCTACGAGCTGCTCGGCGAGAAATACGGCGAGGTCTACTTCCAGCGCGTCGTGCTCGGCAACGCCTGGCAGCCGCTCCAGCCGATCTCGGTCACGCGCGCCGGCAACGTCGTCACCGTGCGATTCCACGTCCCGGTCGCGCCGCTCGCCTGGGACACCAGGCTCCCCATGCCGCACCAGACCGCGCTCACCCAGTGGTCTCAGGGCCGCGGCTTCGAGTTGCGCGTCGGCAGCACTCCGCAGACCATCAGCTCCGTCCAGATCGTCAATGACACCGTCCGCATCACCGCCGCCTCCGCCGTCCCGGCCGGCGCGATCGTCGGCTATGCGGCCACCAGCGACGGCACCGCGCTGGCCGGCGTCTCCCGCCGCTGGGGCAAGCTCATCGACTCCGACAAGACGGTCGGCGTCTTCACCGGCCAGCCGCAGCCCAACTACGCGCTGGCGTTCGAGCTCACCGTCCCGTGATCTCGCAGGCGGAGGCGTCCGACACGAACACGGAAGGAAGTACCAAATGAAAAAACGGTTGCACGGAATGATTGCGGTACTTGGCTATTTCTCACTCGCAACGAGCACGCACCTGGCTGATGCGGCGGGGCTGGCGGTGCCAACGGGCGTCGAGGCGCACCCGCCCTCGTCCGGGCACATGTTGGTCTTCTGGAATGCGGCCGCAGGGGCCACCAGCTACAACATCTATCGTTCGACCACTCCGGGCGGCGAGGGGACGATCCCGATCGGATCGACGACGAGCACGTTCTACACGGACACCGGTCTCACGGGCGGCCCCCCGACGCTGTACTACTACAAGGTGGCGGCGGTGAACGGCGGCATGGTCTCGCCGCTATCGGCCGAGACCGCGAGCGCCGCGACGCCGCGCATGTCCCCGGGAAGCGGTACGGTCGCTGGAATCTCCGGCAACGGGGGCCTGGTGTTCCACGGCAAGGATGGCCTCGGGGGCGGGTTCGATTGGTTCAACGCCACGCCGTCGCAGTGTACGAAGTGCCCTGATTGGTTTCCGCAGTGGCTTGGCTCCCAGACGGGTGCGCTCGCTCCGGGCGGCACGGTCGTGGACATGGCGTACGCGGACACGGCCACGCTGACCTTCAGCAACGTCGTCGTTCCTTCGGCAGGCCTCTACAACATCGACTTTCGGTACGCCTTCGGCCCCGGCCTGTTCCCGAACGTCACCAACCGCGAAATGGGCCTCCTGGTGAACGGGACGGTCGTCACCAGCCACCAGCGTTTCCCGATCACCGGCAGCTTCGCCACGTACCAGCACTCGTTCACCCAGGCGCACCTCGATGCCGGCCAGAACACGATCACGCTGTTCGCCGTGACGAAGCACGGCATATCGCGCGTGGACGAAGTCACGGTGACAGCGGCCTCCGGCGCTCTGCCGAGCGACCCGACGAACCTGACTGGCGTCGCGAACAGCGGCCAGGTCGCGCTGTCCTGGACGGCCAGCACCGGCGCCACCGCCTACAATGTGTACCGAGGAACGGTGTTCGACGGCGAGGCCACGACCCGCATCGCGACGGTCACCAGCGCCTCGTACACCGACACGGGCGTGACCGACGGAACGCTCTACTTCTACGAAGTAGCCGCGACCAACAGCGTCGGGGTTTCCGGGGATACGAATCAGCTCACGATGACGCCGATGGCGGAGGGGGGCACCAGCGGAGCCGTTTCGATCGACTGCGGAGGAGGCGCTGCCAAACCATTCGTCGCCGACATGGACTTCGGCAGCGGGGCCACGTCGAGCACCACGCATGCGATCAACACCAGCGACTGGCTGACGTCACCCGTTCCGCCCCAGTCCGTACTGCAGACGAACCGGCACGGCCAGATGACCTACCGGATGGGCGGCTTCACGCCGGGCGCGAACCGGAGCGTCACCCTGTACTTCGTGGAGCACTTCTGGTCGGCCGCCGGAAAGCGCTTGTTCAACGTGATCATCAATGGCAACCAGGTCCTGACCGACTTCGACATCTTCGCCGACGCGGGCGGGCAGTACATCGCCGTCCAACATACATACACGACGACCGCCAGCTCGAGCGGTGAGGTGGTGGTCCAGTTCGTTTCTGGCGTCGACAGCCCCATCGTGAACGGAATCGTCGTCAAGTGAACCAGCGAGCGCCATCACCCAGCGCGGACACGCCGAACAGGCCCGCGGGAACACCGACCGAGGTCGTCCGGCGCTGAGGCAACGCGACGGAGCGCACGCCCGAAGTCGACGACGCCCGCCGCCGATTGCGCCCTGCAGGTGCGGTAGGGAGCGGAAGGGAGCGGAACAGGCGAAACACGAGCGGAACAGGCAAACGGAACATCTCGGCCGCGGGCCACCGCCAAGGCACGCACAAAGCCGCGATATCCGGGCGGTGCCAGACCCTGCTGCGCTGGCCTCGGGGTTGCTCGTACGGTGCACCATGATCGACCTCAGCCCCGCCTGTAAGACCGCGCCGCCGCCGCCGCCGACGTTGCTGCGCGCCTTCCTCCTTCGCTTCGGCCTGGTGTACTCGGCGCTGTTCATGATCCCGGTCCTGGCCGGCTCCGCCTACGGCTTCGAATGGACCGGCAAGCTGGTCGAAAGCGCGATCCGCGCGATCGTCGACCCGGTCGCGCACGGCGTGCTCGGCATCTCGTACGAGTTGACGTGGGGCGGCGGCAGCGGCGACAAGACCGCCGACTGGGTCTGGATCCTGTGCTGCGCGGCGACCGCGCTGATCGCATCGCTGGTGTGGCTGGCGATCGACCGCAGGCGCGCCCACGACGCACAGATCCGCACCGTCCTGCGGATCCTGATCCGCTACTCCATCGCGTACACGCTGCTGAGCTACGGCATCTCCAAGCTGTTCACCCGGCAGTTCCCGCTGCCGAGCGGTGGCCGCCTGCTCCAGACGTACGGCGACTCGTCGCCCATGGGCCTGCTGTGGACGTTCATGGGCGCCTCGCCGGCCTACGTGTTCTTCTCCGGGGCGGCCGAGACGGTCGGCGGGCTGCTCCTGCTGTTCCGCCGGACCACGACGCTGGGTGCGCTCGTGCTCGCCGTCGTGATGGTGAACGTCGTGATGATGAACTTCTGCTACGACGTGCCGGTCAAGGGCCACTCGTCGCACTACCTGGCGATGTGCGTGTACCTGATCGGCCCCGACGTCGTCGCGTTGTTCCGCTTCCTGGTGCTGCGACAACCGGCGCAACCCTGCATCGAGGATCCGGTGATCACGCGGCGCTGGATGCGCGTGGCTCGCGCGGTCCTCAAGTATGGCGTCACCGGCCTGATCCTGTTCACGAACGTGTACGGCGAGGGGTTCCAGCGCACCACCTCCGCGGCCGACGCCTGGTACGAGGGTACCTGGCAGGTCACGGAGTTCCAGCGCAACGGCCAGACCGTGCCGCCGAGCCCGAGCGAGAAGACCCGCTGGCTGCGGATCCGGTTCCAGGTGTCGGGCGACCAGCGCTACATACGCTGGCGATACATGGACGCGACGACGGCCGACCTGTACTCGATGGTGCTCGACGACAAGGCACAGAACATGACCTTCAAGCACGAGCGGGCAGACGGCGACCACAAGTCGACGGAGCCGACCGGCCCGCTGGTGCTGCACTATGTCCGCCACGACGCCACCCACCTCACGCTCGAAGGCAAGGTCGGCGGCGACACGCTGGTGATGCAGATCGAACGCTTCGATCCGGACAAGACGCTGCTGCTGAGCCGCGGCTTCCACTGGATCAATGAAGACCCATTCAATCGCTGAGCGTCCGACCTGGTGTCGCCGGATATATAGAATCAGTCCGCCGGCGTGGTGAAATTGAACTGGACGAACTGGGTGTTGGTGCTCGAGCTGTAGGCGACGCAGTTGCGCGCCACCGGCGATGTCGGGATCGCGATGTTGATCTGCGTGCTGCTGGGGAACGTGACGACCGCCGAGGTCGGAGCGCCGTTGCAGAAGATCTGGCCGACCGTGAACGAGACGCTGCAAGTGCAGTTCGCGACGTTCGCGGTGCCGATGCTGGGGTTCGAGCTCGTGAAGCTCGAGAAGAACAGCTCCACGAAGTGCTGGCCGTTGAACGCGCCGCGATCGTTGGTGCTTCCGACCGGAAGCGGCGAGCACGTGTTGCAGCACGTCGGCTGCGAGATGCTGGTGCACGTCGCGGCGTTGCTGCTGAACCCGGCGGTGCAGGTGTTGCCGCAGTTGAACGTGTCACAGAACAGGTTGTTGGTCGAGAACCCGGCCGGACAGCTCGCGCCGCACTTGCTGAAGCTGCCGCAGCTCGGCGCGGTCGTGCACGTCGAGGCGTTGCTGCTGAATCCGGACGTGCAGGTGTTCCCGCAATTGAATGTGTCGCAGAACAGGCGGGTCGGGAAGCTCCCACCGGGGCAGCTGCCGCAGGTGGTGAACGTGGAAGCTGACGTGATCTCGCCGACGGGTTCGTCGCGATCACTGGTCGGGGTCGTGCTGCAGCCGCTCGAGGCTGCGACGAGCACGCTGCTCACCATGACGGCAAGCCGCAAGACATATCTGAAGTTCGACATAGGGCCCTCTCGTTGTGCAAGGTGAATAGATCCGTCCTGCGAGCTGATCGCGGACGACCAACGTCGGACGGAGCGGCATCTCGGCGCGATGCCAGTGACTCGGACTCGGCCAGCAGGCGCAGAGTCGGTGCGTGAGTCCATTGCGAATACCCGAGAAGGAATTGGCGACGCAACCGCGTGCCCCGCAATTCGCGCGCTGCTTCGTTTTGCGGCGGCGTCAATTCGGGAGCAAGCATCCGCAAGTGACGGAATCGTCACCTGCGCCGATATCGATTCTCAATCACAAGCTATGAGAAAAATCTCTAGAGAGCACACCGGTAACTGACCTCGCCGCGCGGGCCCGGCGAGAGCAGCCGTGGATGGCGGCATCCGGCTGGCGCGGTGGACCTGGGGCGGCTCGGCGGAGTGCGGGCGACCCGCGCGATCGCAGATCGAACACGGCGCCGATGCGGAGATAGGCTTCCCCGATGACTTCCTGGCGCGCCACGCGATCGGTCTTCGTCAGCGGGAGATTGCTGCCGATCGCGACGGAACGCGGGACCGCCACGGTCGCGGGGCTGGGCGCCGGCGGATCTTCGGCCCGCGCGGTGCCGACCGCGGTACCGACCACACCGGCCATCACCCACGACACACACAGGCACGGAGAGCTTGCATGACGAGCGCAATTGCACGGAGTCTGCCAGGGCCGGTGATGGCGCAAGTGCCGGCGCCTGCGATCGGAGCGCTCCATGGCCAACGCTGTCGCGGCAGTGATCCGGGCACAATGTCGCGCCTTCAGGCGAACGGCGGACGCGTGGACCGAACCGGCTCGCGGGGGGCCGGTGGTTGCGCCGCTGCGCGATGTCGCTCAAGATCGCGGCGATGGCGTTCTGCGAACGGGCGCTCGAGGAGGCGCACGTCGCCCTGACGCCGGGTCACGACTTCGGCCACGCGCGCGCCGGTCAGCACGTCCGGCTATCGTACGCCCCAGCTCGCGTCCGGGCGCTGATCGAGCATGTCAAGCACGAACTTCGCGGACCACCAGATTCCCGGCGCAGCCCCATCGCCCGCGGGGTCGGTAGCTGCGCCTCGCGCTTTCTCGTGGTTTCTCGCGCTTCCAATCCGCGCGTCGGGTCATGTAGGGTGAGGGGATTGTCTCGTCACCAGGGGAAGCTAAAGATGCGCAGTTTCGTTCGAACTATCTCGCTCGTCGCGGCGGCCGTTGCAGCAGTGTCGTGTGGAACCGAACCCGGATCGCTGTCGTCGGTCGCACAGCAGGTCTCGGCGGTTCCCGACGTTCGCTTTGCCGAGGTGCACTACGACAATGTCGGAACCGACACCGGCGAGGCGATCGAGGTCTCGGGTCCCGCCGGAGCCGACGTCACCGGCTGGCAGGTCGTGCTCTACAACGGCAACGGCGGCGCGTCGTACAACACGCAGACGCTGAGCGGCGCGTTCCCTGCGACCTGCGGTGGGCGGGGCGTCATCGTCCTCAGCTATCCCTCGAACGGGATCCAGAACGGCGGAACGACCACCACGGGGACCGACAGCCCCGACGGCATGGCGCTGATCGATCCGAGCGGCGCGGTGGTCGAGTTCCTGTCCTACGAGGGCGTGTTCGCCGCGACCAACGGCCCTGCGCTCGGCGTCACGTCGACTGACATCGCCGTGCGCGAGCTCGGCAACGAGCCCGCCGGCAAGTCCCTGCAGCGCAGCGCGGCCGGGACCTGGACCGGCCCGATCGACAGCACGTTCGCGGCCTGCAACGACAACGACGCGACGCCCCCACCGCCGGTCGTCGCCAGCGTCCTGGTCTCGCCGGCGACCGCGACGATCGTGGTCGGCAACACCCAGGCGTTCTCGGGTGCCGCGTTCGATGCAGCGCAGCAGCCGATCGCCAACGTCGCGTTCACCTGGACCAGCAGCGCGCCCGCGGTCGCCGCGGTCAGCGCCGCCGGCGTCGCGACCGGCTTGACCCCCGGCGATACGGTGATCCGGGCGGCGGCCAGCAACGGCGTCTCGGGCACCACGACACTGCACGTCGATTCCGCTGCGCAGCCCGGGCTCCCCGCCACGCGGTTCGCCGAGCTCCACTACGACAACACCGGGGCCGACGTGGGCGAGGCGATCGAGATCGAGGGCCCGGCCGGCACCGATCTCACCGGCTGGAGCATCGTGCTCTACGACGGCAACGGCGGCGCGCCGTACAGCACGCAGGCGCTGAGTGGGACCATCCCGGCGACGTGCGGCACGCGCGGTGTCGTGGTCGTCAATTACCCCCAGAACGGGATCCAGAACGGCAGCCCGGACGCCATGGCCCTGGTCGACGCGGGCGGGCGGGTCGTGGAGTTCCTGTCGTACGAAGGCACGCTGACCGCGGTCGGTGGACCGGCCTCGGGCCTGCTCTCGGTCGACATCCTCGCGTCCGAGGCGTCATCATCGCCGATCGGCCAGTCGCTGCAGCGCGACGCGTTCGACCGCTGGGCGCTCGCGGGCGCCACGTTCGGCGCGTGCAACGGCAGCGGTACGCCGCCGCCGCCGCCGCAGAACACGATCAGCTTCAGCGGCCGCGTGGCGAGCGACCCGGCGCTGCCGGTCGGCTTCCAGGCCCAGCTGTTCGCCACCGAGCGCACCCCCGGCAACACCACCGTGATCACGACGTTCACCTGGTCGTCGGACACCCCCGCGATCGCCAGCGTCGACCAGAACGGTGTGATCTCCGGCCTCGCGGCGGGGACGGCGACGTTCCGCGCGACCGCCGTGGATGGCACCACCGGCACCGTGGCGCTCCCGGTCGCGGTCGCGGTTGCGAGCCCGACGGCGTCGTACCTCGGCAACACCGAGTTCGGTGAGCCCAGCGACGCCGATCCGAGCGACGACTTCATCGTGCGCCACCCGGAGTACACGTCGTCCTACAACGTGAACCGCGGCACGCCCAACTGGGTGGCCTACGATCTCGACGCGAGCGCGTTCGGCCCCGAGGACCGCTGCAACTGCTTCACGTTCGATCCCGACCTGCCGGCGTCGTTCCCTCGCTACACGACGGCGGACTACACCGGCTCGGGAGCGATCGCCGGCTTCGGCATCGATCGCGGCCACATGACCCGGTCGTTCGACCGCACGAGCGGGACGCTGGACAACGCCTTCACGTTCTACTTCTCCAACGTCGTGCCGCAGGCCGCCGACCTCAACCAGGGACCGTGGGCGGTGCTCGAGAACGAGCTCGGCGACCTCGCGCGGTTCCAGAACAAGGAGGTCTACATCATCGCCGGCGTGGCCGGAAACCAGGGCACGCTGAAGAACGAGGGCAAGATCGTGATCCCGGCGAGCACGTGGAAGGTCGCGGTGATCATGCCGCGCGATCACGGGCTGGCCGACATCGTCGACTACCGCGACCTCGAGATCATCGCGGTCAACATGCCCAACCAGCCCGGGATCCGGAACGTTCCGTGGCAGACCTACCAGACCACGGTCGACGCGATCGAGGCGCTCACCGGCTACGATCTCCTCCAGCTCTTGCCCGACAAGGTCGAGGCGATCGTCGAGGCCGGGATCAAGCCGCCGATCGCCGCGCTCGACGGGCCGTACGCCGGCAGCGAGGGCAGCACGATCGCGATGAGCGCGGCGGGGTCGCTCGATCCGAACGGCAGCGTCACCGCCTATCACTGGGATTTCGGCGACGGCACGTCCGCCGACGGCGCCACGGTCACGCACACCTACGCGCAGGACGGCGTCTACATCGCGCGCGTCACCGTCACCGACAACGACGGGCTCACGGATACCGCGGCCGCGGCGGTCGCGGTGAGCAACGTCGCGCCGGTCGTCGGCGCGTTCAGCGGCGCCTCGCTGCTGCCGGGTGAGACCTACGCGGCCTCGGGATCGTTCACCGATCCGGGCGCGGACGCGTGGACCGCCACCGTCGACTACGGTGACGGGTCCGGCCGCAGCGCACTCGCACTGTCCGGGATGAGCTTCGCGCTGTCGCATGCGTACGCCGCGGCCGGGGTGTTCACGGTCACCGTCTCGGTCTCCGATGACGACGCGACCACCACGGTGACCCAGACCGTGACCGTGATCTCGCAGGCGCAGGCGGTGCGGAACGTGATCGCCTCGGTCAACGCGCTCGCCGCCGCGGGAGCGATCTCCAGGAACGCGGCGATCACGCTCGACGTCACGCTCGGCATCGCGGCGCAGGCGTTCGATGCCGGCAGGCCGGTCGTGGCAGTCATCGCGCTCACCGTGGCGACCGTGGAGATCGGCGTGCTCGAGCGGCTCCGCCAGATCTCGCCGGCCGACGCCGCGGCGCTGCGCGCGCAGATCGCCCGGATCATCACCTCGGCGACGCCGATCCACGGCCGCGGGCCCTGACGAGGACACGGAGCACGGCCGTCGGGGGCAGGCCAGCGCTGCCCCCGCGGCCGGCCGCGTGACGGTTTCACGCCGGTGCGGGTTTTACAGGCGCGCCGAGGCCGGCCTGCCCGACCGTCGACGCCGCATCACCGCGGCACCGTGCGGGGCATCACGTGCCAGTCCTGCGCTCGCCGTACCACCACGCGACGCAATGCAGCAGCCGAGGCGTGGCCGCACACGGCGCAACGATCTCACCCACAGCGTCGCGGTTTGCCATCGATCGCAGCGCGGGATTCGACCATGGTTTCTCGATGCGGATGCCTGTGGTTGTGTGGATGGTCCTCTGCGCAGGATGCGGCGGCTCGGGTGCGCCGGCGCGGCACGATGCCGGCGGCGAGCCCGCGCCGGATGCCAGCGCCGATGCGATGGCCGATGCCAGCGCCGATGCGATGCCCGACGCGCGCGATCCCACCGTGCGGATCCGACTCTCGTCGGATCCATTCACCGGTACCTTCGAGGTCCGGTTCTACTCCCCGCGCAACGAGCTGATCGCGATGGTGACCGCGCCCCGCGGCAGTGTTGCCTCCGCGGCGATGCCCGAGGGCGGGACCGTGCTGGTGATGCCCGACCCCGTCGCCGGAGACTTCGACGGCGTGCGTGGCTTGTTCGGCGTCAAGCCGGGCGACGACATCGCGCTATCCTCCCCCGAGACGCCGCGCGGCACCGACGAGATGCCGATCACCGTTCCCGCCATGGCGGGGACCGCGGTGTACCGCGCCGCCACCCGGTGCGGCGGCGGCGGCTCGATCACGCCGGTAGTCACCGCGCGGATCTCGCTCGGATGTCAGCCGCCGCTGCCGATCGTCGTGCACGCCGAGGACGCGAGCGGCACGGTCCTCGGCGCGCTCCGCGGGACGTCGTCGTCGACGACCTCGGCGACCCTCGCGGGGCCGTATCTCGCGCCCGAGGTGGTCGCGCTCCAGTTCACCAACGGCGACCGCGCCGCCTCGTTCGGAGCCGGGCTGGTTCCGGTCGTCGGCAATGACCCGATGGACGACCTCAGTCAGTCGTCGAGCGGGGGGCAACTCGCGGTCCATGAGACCGCCACGCTCCGCATGGCCACCGAGCCGGCGGCGATCGTGGACGCGCGCAGGTTCAACATCTTCTGGTCGGCCGTGGGCGGCGGGAACCAGCAGCACCTGCGCGTGCACGCGGCCACCGACTCCACCGTCACCTTCGACGCCGCCGTGGACGGCTTGCCGTGGCACGGGCCACCGCGCTACGACGCGCTGCAACGCAAGCTCACGCTGGGCGCGCCGCCCGGCGCCGTGGCCGCGGGGATCGATGGCCAGATCGCACTGATCAGCCTGGAGCCCGACGCGGGCCAGACCATCCGCTGGACACTCGTGATTCCCCCGGATGTGAGCGAGGTCGTGATACCGGAGTTCCCGGACACCCGGTTCGATCCGAGCACGCGGTTCGGCGTGAACATCATGATCAGCTCGGCCCAGGCGATCCGCGCGAGCTCGTACGCCGGCTACGACGACTTCCGGCGTGGCGTCCCGGTGACCTTGCCGGTCGGCTCGTTCTATGACGTGACCAGCTGGTAGCCGTTCGCTAGGGGTGCAGGACGATCTTGGCCGCGGCCTCGCCGTCGAGCGGCTTGTCGAGCTTGACGCCGTTGGCGTCGAGATCGAACGCGAAGATCGCGAGGTACTCGTCCTGCTTGAGGCTGCCGGGCGCCTTGGCGGGCATGTGCTTGCTCGCCCACGCGAACACGTCGGCGGCGGTGTGGAACGGGACGTCGCGCTTGGCCTTGGGCCGCGGATCGAGCGGGAACGCGCTCTTGCCGACGACCGGGGGCGCGGTCTTCGAGCCCTGGCCGGCGGCGCCGTGGCACTTCGCGCAATGCTGGACGTAGAGCTTCTTGCCCTGATCGATCTGGGCCTTGACGGTGGTGTCGGCCGAGGCGGCGGTGGCCATCCCGGCGACGATGGCGATGGGAAGCAGGAGGATGCACTTCATGCCCACTGGAGCGCGCCCGGCCGGGTTTCGTTACAACGCGGTTTGCGTTGACCTTCGCCGGGTGAGCGCCGAGGATCCGGCCGTGCACAGTCCTGTCCCGAGGCCGGCGTGATGGGCACTGGCAACTACGTGATGGGGCTCGATTTCGGCACCGACTCGGTGCGCACGGTCGTGGTCGATGCGCGGGACGGCCGCGTGGCGGGCGTCGCGGTCGCGGCCTATCCGCGCTGGGCGCGCGGGCTGTACTGCGATCCCGTGGCGCACCGCTTTCGCCAGCATCCACGCGACCACCTGGAGGGCATGGAGGCGGCGATGCGCGACGCGCTGGCCAGCGCGGGACCGGGCGCTGCTGCACAGGTCCGCGGCATCGCCGTCGACACCACCGGGTCGACACCGGTCCTGGCCGATGCCGCCGGGCGGCCGCTCGCGCTCACCCCCGGCTTCGACGACGACCCCGACGCGATGTTCGTCTTATGGAAGGACCACACCGCGGTCGCCGAGGCGGCCGAGATCAACCAGCTCGCCCGGACCTGGGGCGGCATCGACTACACCCGGTTCGAGGGCGGCATCTACTCGTCGGAGTGGTTCTGGGCCAAGGCGCTCCACATCGTCAAGGCGGAGGGTGCCGCCGGCCGCGCCGCGGTCACGGTGCTCGAGCACTGCGACTGGATCCCCATGGTGCTGACGGGCACGGATGACCTGCGCAAGGTCAAGCGCAGTCGCTGCGCGGCCGGGCACAAGGCGATGTGGCATGCGAGCTTCGGCGGCTATCCCGCCGACGAGTTCCTCGCGCGGCTGCACCCTCGCCTGCCCGCGCTCAAGGCGACGTTCGGATCGCAGACCTTCACGGCCGAGGTCCCGTTCGGCACGGTCGCGCCGGACTGGGCGCACAAGCTCGGCCTTCGCGACGACGTGGTCGTCTCGGTCGGTGCGTTCGATGCGCACATGGGCGCGGTCGGCGGCAACATCGGGCCGTATCAGCTGCTCAAGGTGATGGGCACGAGCACCTGCGACATCATGATCGCGCCCGGGACGGCGGGCGCCGAGCCGCTCGTCGCCGGGATCTGCGGCCAGGTCGACGGCTCGGTGCTCCCCGGCGTGATCGGCTACGAGGCCGGGCAATCGGCGTTCGGCGATGTCTACGCCTGGTTCAAGGACCTGCTGGCGTGGCCGCTGCACGCCGTGCTGCCGGGGCTGCCGGGGATGGAGCCGGCGGCCGCGGCGAGCCTCGCGCAGGCGATCGCCGACCGGATCATCCCCGCGCTCGAGAACGCGGCCCGCGCGATCCCGCCCACCGCGAGCGGCGTGCTCGCGCTCGACTGGCTCAACGGGCGCCGCACGCCCGACGCCGATCAACGCCTCAAGGCGGCGATCGCCGGCCTCGATCTCGGCACGGATGCGCCGCGGATCTACCGCGCGCTGGTCGAGGCCACCGCGTTCGGCGCCCGCGCGATCGTCGACCGCTTCCGCTCGCAGGGCATCCGGATCGACGGCGCGATCGCGATCGGCGGCGTCCCGCGCCGGAGCCCGTTCGTCATGCAGGTCGTGGCCGACGTCCTGAACCTGACGATCACGGTGCCGGCCGGCGAGCAGCCGGTCGCGCTCGGGGCGGCGATGTTCGCGGCCGCCGCCGCCGGGCTCTACCCGCGGATCGAGGATGCGCAGCGCGCCATGGCCAGCCCCATCGAGACCGCATATCACCCGGACCGGGAGCGCGCTACGCTCTACGAGTCGCTGTACCGCGATTACCTCGCGCTCGGCGCCTTCGTCGAGAACACGCTGACGCGAGCCCCTTCCCAGGAGATCTAACCATGCTGGATCTGAAGCGCCACGAGGTCTGGTTTTTGACCGGCAGCCAGGAGCTCTACGGCAAGGACACGCTCGCCAAGGTCGCCGACAACTCGCGCGCGATCGCCCGGCACCTCGACGAATCGGGGGCGCTGCCGGTGCGGGTGGTCTGGAAGCCCGCGCTGACCAGCGCCGAGGCGATCCTGAAGGTCTGCCAGGAGGCGAGCGCGTCGCCGGCGTGCGTCGGCGTCATCACGTGGATGCACACGTTCTCGCCGGCCAAGATGTGGATCGCCGGGCTCACCCGGCTGGACCGACCGCTGGCCCACCTCCACACGCAGTACAACCGCGAGCTGCCGTGGGACTCGATCGACATGGACTTCATGAACCTGAACCAGTCGGCCCATGGCGACCGCGAGTTCGGGTACATCGGCGCGCGGCTGCGGCTGGCGCGGACGATCGTCGTCGGCCACTGGCAGGACGACGATGTCGTGGCCAAGCTCGACGTCTGGTCCCGCGCCGCGTGCGCGCTCGCCGATGCGCGGCAGCTCAAGATCGTCCGGTTCGGCGGCATGAACATGCGCGACGTGGCGGTCACCGGCGGCGACCGGGTCGAGGCCCAGATCAAGCTCGGCTGGTCGGTGAACGGCCACGGCGTCGGCGACCTGGTCGGCCCGATCGCCGATGTCAGCGACGCCGAGGTCGACCGCCTCGTCGCCGAGTACGACGAGCGCTACCGCGTGGTCCCGGCGCTGCGCAAGGGCGGCGATCGCCACGGCGACCTGCGCTACGCCGCGCGCCAGGAGCTCGCGATGCGCGGCTTCCTGACCGACGGCGGGTTCGGCGGGTTCACCACGACGTTCGAGGATCTCCACGGGCTCAAGCAGCTGCCGGGCCTCGCCTGCCAGCGCCTCATGGCCGAGGGCTACGGCTTCGGCGCCGAGGGTGACTGGAAAACCGCCGGCCTGATCCGCGCCATGAAGGTGATGTCGGCGGGGCGCCCGGGCGGCGTGTCGTTCATGGAGGACTACACGTACCACCTGGTCAAGGGCCAGGAGCGCGTGCTCGGGGCTCACATGCTCGAGGTCTGCCCGTCGATCGCCGCCGGCAAGCCATCGCTCGAGACCCACCCGCTCGGCATCGGCGGCAAGGCCGATCCGTGCCGCCTGGTGTTCGACGCCGCGCCGGGGCTCGCGGTCAACGCGACGCTGATCGATCTCGGCAGCCGGCTCCGGCTGATCGTCGCCGAGGTCGACGCCGTGCCGCCCGACCGGCCGATGCCGAAGCTGCCGGTCGCGCGCGCGATGTGGATCCCCCGGCCGGACTTCAAGCGCGGCTGCGAGGCCTGGATCCTGGCCGGCGGCGCGCACCACGTCAGCTTCAGCCGGGCGGTCACGATCTCGCACCTCGAGGACTTCGCCGCCATGGTCGGCATCGAGCTGGTCCACATCGGCGCGGCCACCGACATCGCCGCGCTCAAGAACGAGCTTCGCTGGAACGATGTGTCCTACGGGAGCGGCCGGTGACCGCGGCCACCGGGATGCCACGCTCGTGACCGCGGGACATCGCGAGCTGAAGGCCCAGGCCCTGGCGGCGAACCTGGAGATTCCCCGGCGAGGCCTGGCGATCTACACGTTCGGCAACGTCTCGGCGTTCGACCGGGCGCAGGGCGTGCTCGCGATCAAGCCGAGCGGCGTGCCCTACGACGAGCTGACGCTGGACGACATCGTCGTCGTCGACCTCGACGGCCGGGTGGTCGAAGGCCGGCTGCGGCCGTCCTCGGATACCCGGACGCATATCGTACTTTATCGTAGCTTCGACGGAATCACCGGGATCGCCCATACCCACTCGACCCACGCCACCGGCTGGGCCCAGGCCCGCACGCCGATCCCGCTCTACGGCACCACGCACGCCGATCACCTCGCCGAGGACGTGCCCTGCACCGAGGTGCTGGACGACGCGGCGGCCGCCGGCGATTACGAGACCGCGACCGGCGACCAGATCCTGGCGTGCTTCCGCGACCGCGACCCGCGCCACACCCCGATGGTCCTGGTCGCCGGGCACGGGGCGTTCACCTGGGGGGACAGCGCCGCGCGGGCGGTCTACCACGCGGCGGTGCTCGAGGAGATCGCCCGCATGGCATTCATTACGCGGAGCATCAATCCGGACGCGCCGCGACTTCCGCGCGCTTTGGTCGTCAAGCACTTTGAAAGGAAGCACGGAAAAGACGCATATTACGGCCAGAAGCGCGACTGACAACATTCACCCATGACGGGGGAACCATGACGAACAGAGTTTTGGCGATCGCAGCGATCCTGGTCTCGGCGGTGGCACTGACCGGCTCGTCGGTGCGCGCCGACAAGAAGAAGATCACGCTCGGCTTCGCGCAGATCGGCGCGGAGAGCGAATGGCGCACTGCGAACACCAAGTCGATCAAGGAGGCCGCCGACGCCGCCGGCATCAACCTCAAGTTCTCCGACGCGCAGCAGAAGCAGGAGAACCAGATCAAGGCGATCCGGTCGTACATCGCCCAGAAGGTCGATGTCATCGCGTTCTCGCCCGTGGTCGAGACCGGCTGGGAACCGGTGCTGCGCGAGGCCAAGGCCGCCAAGATCCCGGTGATCCTCACGGACCGCGCGGTCAACGCCAAGGACGAGTCGCTGTGGGTCACCTTCATGGGCTCGGACTTCATCGAGGAAGGCCGGCGCGCCGGGAACTGGCTGGTCGACAAGACCAAGGACAACCCGGGGCCGATCAACATCGTCGAGCTCCAGGGCACCGTCGGCTCGGCGCCCGCGATCGATCGCAAGAAGGGCTTCGAGGAGATCATCAAGGACAAGCCCAAGTTCAAGGTCCTCCGGTCCCAGACCGGTGACTTCACGCGCGCCAAGGGCAAGGAGGTCATGGAGGCGTTCCTCAAGGCCGAGGGCAAGAAGATCAACGTGCTGTTCGCCCACAACGACGACATGGCGATCGGCGCGATCCAGGCGATCGAGGAAGCCGGCCTGAAGCCGGGCAAGGACATCCTGATCGTCTCGATCGACGGCGTGAAGGGCGCGTTCCAGGCGATGATGGCCGGCAAGCTGAACGTCTCGGTCGAGTGCAGCCCCCTGCTCGGGCCACAGCTGATGGCCGCGGTCAAGGACCTGATGGACGGGAAGACGCTGCCCAAGCGGATCGTCACCAAAGAGAGCGTTTTCCCGCAGGAGACCGCGGCCAAGGAATTCCCGACTCGCAAGTACTGAGCGATGCCGGAGCCGGAGATGCCGGACCCAGCGCCGGACCCAGTGATCAACGCGCGCCCGGTGCTCGAGATGCGCGGGATCTCGAAGTCGTTCCCCGGAGTGCGCGCGCTGTCCGCCGTGGATCTCCGCCTGCTGCCGGGCGAGGTCCACGCGCTGATGGGCCAGAACGGCGCGGGCAAGTCCACGCTGGTCAAGGTGCTGACCGGCGTCCACCCGCCCGACGCTGGCCAGCTGCTGCTCGACGGGGTCGAGATCCGGCCGCAGAGCCCGCTCGACGCCCAGCGGCTGGGCATCACCACGGTCTATCAGGAGGTGAACCTGTGCCCCAACCTCTCGGTCGCCGAGAACATCTGCCTGGGCCGCGAGGGCACGAGCTCGCTGGCGATCCGGTGGCGGGCGATGCGCCGCCGGGCCGAGGCGCTGCTCGCCGAGCTCAACATCTACATCGACGTCGCCGCGCCGCTGTCGAGCTACCCGCTCGCGGTCCAGCAGATGGTCGCGATCGCGCGCTCGTTGACCGCGCAGACCGAGCGCGGCGTCCAGGTTCGCACCCGCCTGCTCATCCTCGACGAGCCGACCTCGAGCCTGGCCCAGGACGAGGTCAAGATGCTGTTCGCGGTGATGCGGCGGCTCAAGGCGCAGGGCATCGCGATCCTGTTCATCAGCCACTTCCTCGACCAGGCGTTCGAGATCTCGGACCGCTTCACCGTGCTGCGCAACGGCCAGCGCGTCGGTGAGTATCCGGTCGCCGCGCTGTCGGCGATGGACCTGATCGTCAAGATGGTCGGCAAGGAGATCGCGGAGGTCGGCCACACCCGGGCCGCGCGCAGCGCCGCGCCGGCCGCGCGCCCCGCCGGGCCGGCGTTTCTCCGCGCCCGCGAGCTCGGCAAGACCGGCTCGGTCACCGGCCTTGATCTCGAGGCGTTGCCGGGCAAGGCCGTCGGGATCGCCGGGCTGCTCGGCTCGGGGCGGACCGAGACCGCCCGGCTGCTGTTCGGGATCGATCACGCCGACCACGGCAGCCTGGAGATCGAGGGCACGCCGGTGCGGTTCACCTCGCCGCTCGATGCGATCCAGCGCGGCCTGGGCTACTGCCCCGAGGACCGCAAGTCGGAGGGCATCATCGCCGAGCTGTCGATCCGCGAGAACATCATCATCGCGCTGCAATGCAAGCGCGGCATGTTCCGCAACCTGTCGCGTGCCCGGCAGGACGAGATCGCGCGGTCCTACATCAAGCTGCTCGGGATCAAGGCGCACGACGCCGACGCGCCGATCGCCAAGCTGAGCGGCGGCAACCAGCAGAAGGTGCTGCTCGCGCGCTGGCTGGCCACCGACCCGCGGATGCTGATCCTCGACGAACCGACCCGCGGCATCGACGTCGGCGCCAAGGTCGAGATCATGGGTCAGGTCATGGGGCTCTGCGACAACGGCATGGCGGTCGTGTTCAGCTCCTCGGAGATGCCCGAGATCCTGCAGTACGCCGACCGGGTGGTCGTGCTGCGCGACCGGACCAAGGTGGGAGAGCTCGACGCCGCGGTGGCGGACGAGCACCAGGTCTTCCAGCTGATCGCGGGAGGCTAGCCATGGCGGCGATGGCGTTCGTGCGCAGGCTGACCGCGAAGCACAACTTCTGGGCGATCGCGACGCTGGTCCTGTTGCTCGCCTACAACCTGATCTCCAATCCGCACTTCTTCTCGATCTCGGTCCGCGACGGCCACCTGTACGGCAGCATCGTCGACATCCTGAACCGCGCCTCGCCGCTGATGATCATCGCCATGGGGCTGACCCTGGTGATCGCCACCCACGGCATCGACATCTCGGTGGGTGCGGTGGTCGCGATCTCGGGCGCCGTCGCCGCGGCGATGATCGGCGGCGAGCTGGTGCTGAGCGGCGGCACGGGCATGGAGGACGTCACCCAGTACCCGCTGCCGCTGGTGATCGCGGGCGCCCTCGGCGTGTCGCTGTTGTGCGGCATGTGGAATGGCGCGCTGGTGTCGATGATCGGCATGCAGCCGATCATCGCGACCTTGATCCTGCTCGGCACCGGCCGCGGCGTGGCCCAGCTGATCACCCATGGCCAGATCGTCACGATCTACTACAGCCCGTACTACGAGCTCGGCAACGGCTTCGTGCTCGGCGTACCGTTCTCGCTGTTCATCGTCGCCACGGTCGCGATCGCGCTGCTGCTGTTGACCCGGAGGACCGCGCTCGGCCTCTTCATCGAGGCGATCGGCATCAACCCGCTGGCGTCGCGCCTGACCGGGGTCCGCGCGCGCTCGATCACGTTCGCGGTGTACGCCGTGTGCGGCCTGTGCGCGGGGATCGCGGGCCTGATCGTGAGCTCCAACGTCAAGAGCGCCGACGGCAACAACGCGGGCCTGTTGTTCGAGCTCGACGCGATCCTCGCGGTCGTGCTCGGCGGCACGTCGCTGACCGGCGGCAAGTTCTACCTGCTCGGCAGCATCCTCGGGGCGCTCCTGATCCAGACCCTGACCACGACGATCTACGCGGCGGGCGTGGCGCCCGAGGTCACGCTGGTGGTGAAGGGCGTGGTCGTCCTGGCCGTGAGCATCCTGCAATCCGAGCGGATCCAGATCCTGATCGGCGCGGGCGCCGCGGGCCGCGGAGGTCCGGCGCGATGACCCGACGCTCCGGCCTCGCGCTGCTGCTGCACCACAAGCTGTTGCCGCTCGCGGTGACGATCGTCCTGTTCGGGGTCATGTACGGCGCCGGCGCCTACCTGTTCGAGGGCTTCCTGTCGCTGCAGGTGTTCCTCAACTTCTTCATCGACAATGCCTTCCTCGCCGTCACCGCGATCGGGATGACGTTCGTGATCCTGTCGGGCGGGATCGATCTCTCGGTCGGCTCGGTGATCGCGCTCACCACCATGGTATCGGCGACGCTGGTCGAGCACCACGGCTGGAGCCCGACGCTGGTCATCCCGCTCGTCCTCGCCATGGGGTCGGCGATCGGCCTGGTCATGGGCCTGGTCATCCACTACTTCCGGGTCCAGTCGTTCATCGTCACGCTGGCCGGCATGTTCCTCGCGCGCGGGCTCTGCTACGTGATCAGCATCGATTCGATCACGATCGAGAATTCGTTCTATACCGAGATCTCGTCGTTCCGGATCCCGCTTCCGTTCGACACCTCGATCACCGCCAATGTCATCGTCGCCTTCGTGATGCTGGCGATCGCCGTCTACCTGGCCCACTTCACGCGGTTCGGACGCACGGTGTACGCGATCGGCGGCAACGAGCAGTCCGCCCTGCTCATGGGCCTGCCGGTGGCGCGGACCAAGGTCCTGGTCTACACCTTCAACGGCTTCTGCTCGGCGCTGGCCGGCGTCGTGTTCACGTTCTACATGCTGTCGGGCTATGGCCTGCACGCCCAGGGCATGGAGCTCGACGCGATCGCCGCGGTCGTCATCGGCGGCACGCTGCTCACCGGCGGCTCGGGCTACGTCGTCGGCACGATGTTCGGCGTCCTGATCTACGGCACGATCCAGACCATCATCTCGTTCGAGGGCAGCCTCAGCTCGTGGTGGACCAAGATCGTGATCGGCCTCCTGCTGCTGGCGTTCTGCTTGCTGCAGCGCGCGTTCGCCCGGACCCGGCGGGCCTGACCGGACGCCCTACCCATGCGCGGTTCCTGGCGCAACCCAGGTCAGCTGGCGGAGCGGACGGGACTTGAACCCTGATGGCGCAAGCCGAGATGATCAACAACTCGCGATCCTGCAATGACCACGCAGGCTTGCGCATCGAGTTCGTCCCGCTGAGTCTCGCGTGATCCCGCCGAATCTTGGTGCGCACTGCGGTCAGGTTGCAGCGGCAGTCATGTGGGCGCCGAGCCGATGGCCGCTTCTGAAAACGGACGTCAAAAATCAACTCGCGGACTGGCGGGCCGTACAGTCGAGCGTCTTCGCGTTCCTGGCGCTGTCTTGCCCGGCCAGCGAGCCTAAGCAGGGTGATCGGTCAATCGCTGCGTGCGGCGCTGAGCGCTGGAGTTCGCGCCGCACGAGTTCGTCGAGATGCTCGACCGGAACACGACATACAAGCGTTCGCGCTCGGTAGGTGAACTCGGGCTCACGTTCGGGCGCGGCCGCACGACTTCACTACGGTCTGGAAGCTCGTAACCTCCTACGGCAGCAGGCCGCCCTTTCTGGTGAGCCGACGATCGCTCACGGCGCTCCCGCTGCCTCTGGCAACCGAAGCGGATCCGCCGGCGCTCGAGAGATATCAAAACGAGGTACGCACAGCATGACTCGGTTCGAGGGATTGCGACCGTTCTCGACGCGGACCACGGCGGCTGCGCGGGGCGCGAGCCGGAAGCGAGACACCAAGCCCGAGCTCGCTCTTCGTCGTGAGCTGTGGCGGCTGGGCCTTCGGTACCGACTGGACGCGCGTGAGCTGCCCGGCCGACCCGACATCGTGTTCGCCGGCGCACGCATCGCCGTCTTCTGCGACGGCGACTTCTGGCACGGGCGGGACCTTGAGGCCCGGCTCGCAAAGCTCGAAGGCGGTCACAACGCCCCGTACTGGACCGCGAAGATCGCCGGCAACGTCGCTCGCGACCGCCGGAACGAGGAGCAGCTCGCAGCCGCCGGATGGCACGTTATGCGCTTCTGGGAGTCAGACATTTACGAGTCCGCGCCGGCGATCGCTCAACAGATCCGCGCCGCGGTCGGGTCACGTCGTCAGGTCCGCTCCCGCCGTTCGGCCTCAAGACGCTTAATCCGTGCGACCCGCGCCTCCTGACCTCGCAGCTCACGAAGCAGAGCCGCGACCTTCACGGGCGCGCCGAACGCCGGCTTCGTGAGAACGAAGATATGGAGATGTGTGAGTTTGTTCTTGGCGTCGATCTCGGCGCGCGCTGGCGTTGTAAGCCCGGCCCGCGGCACCACGAAAAGAAGGTGTGTGGCTCCGGTCCCCGCCGCCGCACCGATCTCGCGATCTACGCGATCGGCATCAACATCGCCCTCGGTATTCTTCACCTGGACATGCCAGCGCTGATACGTCAGCGCGCACGTCCGTTCGGCTGTCAGATCGATTTCCACGGGGGCGCGCGTGCGCCATCCGACAACGCGCACTCCCAGCATGAGCGAGGCGTGTACGGCAAGCATCTCACCGAAACGGCCTCGGGACTCGGCGGTCCCCTGGACGAGATCCTCGAGAGCAACAGCCAGGGGCAAGAGCTTGTCGAGTGGGATGCCCGCGCCGGCTTGTTTCACTAGCTCGCGGACCTGATCGTCGGTGAGATCGACCCCCTTGGCGGTCAGCTTGACGGTCACACGGGATCCGCCCTT